>DATBGF010000533.1:0-21301 GCA_036558145.1 Acidimicrobiales bacterium | reverse complement strand
GATGCTGGTGCAGGACCCGCACCACTTCGCGTCGACCCGGAGCGACTGGAAGGTCGTCACGCAGCGGGTGCCGACCGAGGGCGAGTGGGCCGATGCCGAGCTCGCCTTCCGCGTGTGCGGGTGGGTGAGGTCGAACTCGATCGTGCTCGTGAAGGACGGCGTGGCGTGGGGGATCGGCGCCGGTCAGCAGAACCGGGTCGAGGCCGGGCAGATCGCCGCGGCCAAGGCCGCCGGCCGGGCCGCGGGCGGCGCCTGCGCGAGCGACGCCTTCTACCCCTTCCCCGACGGCATCGAGGGCGCGGCCGCCGCGGGCGTGGCCGTGATCATCCAGCCGGGCGGGTCGGTGGGCGACGAGCGGAACATCGCCAAGGCCGACGAGCTGGGCGTGGCCATGGTGTTCACCGGGGAACGGCACTTCCTCCACTGACGTCGAACCCTTACGGTAGAGGCCGAGCGGATGGGGCGCTCGCCGCAGCCCAAGAGTCCGCGACTGAGCGGCTGACCACCGGCTCACCAGCGAGGACTCCTGTGGCACGGCGACGGTTCGCCATGACAGCGTGCCCATCGAACGCCTTACCATGGAAGGGTGACCACGACCGAGCCGCTCCGCGCCACCTTCACCGCCATGACCGAGGGCACCGCCGAGGACTGGCAGCGCATCGCCGCCTCGCAGCTCGAGTTCTACCCCGGCCTGCCCGACCGGGTGATGGACCACCTGCGCCTGCTGGGCGGCGACTACGGCGGGTTCATCGTCGACCGCCTGACCCACTCGCTGCAGACCGCCACCCGGGCCTACCGGGCCGACCGGCCAGACGACTACATCGCCTGCGCGCTGATCCACGACATCGGCGACACGCTGTGCTCGTTCAACCATCCCGACATCGCCGCCGCCATCGTCAAGCCGTTCGTGGACGAGGACCTCCACTGGATGGTGGAGAAGCACGGCATCTTCCAGGGCTACTACTTCTTCCACCACCTGGGCGGCGACCGGAACATGCGGGACCAGTTCGACGGCCACCCCTACTACGACCTCACGGCCGAGTTCTGCGCCGAGTTCGACCAGCCGTCGTTCGAGCCCGACTACCCGACGATGGCCCTGGAGGAGTTCGACCCGCTGCTGCGCGAGTTCTTCCGCTCGCCCAAGCGCACGATCTACCGCACCGAGGACTGACTCAGACCGCGACCTCGAACAGCGCCCACGGCTGGGGCAGCCCGTCGAGCTGGTGCTCGCCCCGGGGCGCGAAGGCGAGGCCGCACCCGGCCACCAGGTCGGTCACGGTGCGCGACACCCAGATCGAGCCCGGCTCGGCCGCCTGGGCGAGGCGCGCCGCCACCTGGACCCCGGTACCGGCGATGGCGTCGCCCTGCCGCTCCACCTCGGCCGTGTGCACGCCGGCCCGGATCTCGGTCCCGAGCGGCGCCAGCGCGTCCCGCAGGTCGCAGGCGGCCTGCACGCCCCGGCCCGGTCCGTCGAACGTGGCCAGCAGCGCGCCGCCGGTCACGCCGACCAGCCGGCCGCGGTGGGTCTCGATGCAGCGGCGGGCGGCGGCGGCCACGTCGTCGGGCACCGGGCCCGCGGCCACGATCTCGGCGTGGAGCACCGTGGCCAGGAAGCGCTCGGGCGCGGTCGCGGCCGGCGACGGCCCGACGACGAAGTCCTCGATCGCGGCAAGGATCGGCGCGGCGTCGCCGCTGAACAGGTAGTGGTCGCTGCCGGGCAGCTCGACCAGCCGGGCGTCGGGGATCCCGGCCACGAGGGCGCGGGCGTGGTCCATGCCGGCGTACGTGTCGTCGGCCCGGTGGATGACCAGCACCGGCACCCGGATGCTCCCCAGCACGCCGGTCACGTCGATCGCGCTCATCATCTCGGTCAACCGCCGAGCCGTGCCGGGCGTGGCGGACTGCCGCTCGAAGCGGCCGAAGAACCGGCGGCCGTTCGCGGTGCGGGCCATGGACCCGGCCAGGGCCTTGAACACGCTGCCGGACCCCCAGCGGCGCTCGACGAAGTCGAACTCGGCCCGGTCGGGCTCGTCGATCCACGGGTGGCGGGCCCAGGTGCCGTGCAACACCAGCCGGGCGACCCGGTCCGGGTTGGACGCCGCCATCAGCACGGCGAGGGCTCCGCCCTCGGACGACCCGAACACGGTGGCCCGGTCCATGCCGGCCGCGTCCATCACGGCCCGCACGTCGTCCGCCCGCTGCTCCAGCGAGGGCGCCTCGCCCGGCCCGAGCCGCTCGGACAGGCCGGTCCCCCGCTTGTCGAACACGACCACCCGGCAGAACGACCCGAGCCGGCGCAGGAACCGGGCGATGGCCGGGTGCTCCCACTGCACCTCGACGTTGGTGGTGAACCCCTCGATGAGCACGAGGTCGGGGCCCTCGCCGTACACCTGGTAGGCGAGCGATGCCCCGTCGTTGCCGACGTAGTGCGTGGCCGGGATCGGGTCGAGCGACGCGTCGGGGGTAGGGGGCTCGGGCGCGCTCGTCACGCCGAGGAGCCGGTAGCCGCGGCCGTGCACCGTCCGGATGATCCGCTGGGCCTGGCCGTCGTCGCCCACCGCGGCCCGGGCCTGCTTGATCCGGGTCGTCAGCGCCGACTCGGACACGAAGCGGTGGCCCCACACCGCGTCGTGCAGCTCATCCTTGGTCACCACCCGCCCGGAGTTGGCGGCCAGGTGGGCGAGCACCTCGAACACCTGGGGCTCGACCTCGACGACCCGCCCGCCGCGGTGCAGCTCGTAGGTGTCCGTGTCCAGCTCGACGCCACCGAAGCCGTACCGCATGATCAGGCCGTCTGGGTCAGCACCAGCGGGCGGCCGTGGGTGACCACGATCGTGTGCTCGAACTGGGCGGCCAGGCCGCCGTCGTCGGTGCGCAGCGTCCAGCCGTCGCGGGGATCGGTCCACGCGTGGGTGGCGCCCGTGGCCAGGAACGGCTCGACCGCCAGGACCAGGCCCTCCCACAGGATCGTACGGTCGCCGGGGTCCTCGATCGAGGGCACGCTCGGGCCCTCGTGCAGGCCGGCGCCGACGCCGTGGCCTGCGAGGTTGGCGATCACGCTGAAGCCGCGCCGGCGGGCGCAGCGCTGGACCGCCCGGCCGATGTGGCGCAGCGGGCGGCCGGCCCGGGCCGCGGCCATGGCGTCGCGCTGCGCCTCGCGGGTGGCATCGAGCAGGCGAGTCGCAGTGGGCGAGACGTCGCCCACCGGGGCGCTGGCGCCGGTGTCGGCCCAGTAGCCGTCCAGCTCGGCGGACACGTCCACGTTGACCAGGTCGCCGGCCCGCAGCACCCGGTCCGGCGCGGGGATGCCATGGGCGGCCTCGTCGTTGACGCTCACGCAGGTGGCGGCCGGGAAGCCCACGGACAGCGGCGCCGAGCGGGCCCCGTGGGCCCGCAGGATGTGGCGGCCCACGGCGTCGAGGTCGGCCGTGGTCACGCCGGGGGCGATGGCCGCCAGCATGGCATCGCGCGCCTCCGCGACCACCTGTCCTGCTCGCCGCAGGCCGTCGAGGTCGTCCGGGCCGTCAATTGTCATGGAGCACAGGCTACGGGCCGCCACAATGGGTGTCATGACCGAGCAAAGCGAGGTCCAGACCGCTCAGTTCCTGGCCGGAGCCCCTGTCGCCGACGCCGTGGTGGCGGACGTGGGCAAACGGGTCGAGGCCCTGGCCGACCGGGGCAAGACCGTGGGCCTCGGGACGATCCTGGTGGGCGACGACCCGGCGTCGGCGGGCTACATCCGCAAGAAGCACGAGCTGTGCGCCGAGGTCGGGGTCATCTCCAAGCACATCGGCGTGCCCGGCGACGCCGAGCAGGCCGATCTGCTGGCCGCAGTGGCGCAGTTCAACGCCGACCCCGAGATCGACGGCTACCTGATCCAGCACCCGGTCCCCGAGCAGTTCGACTTCAACCAGGCGCTGCTGGCCATGGACCCGGTCAAGGACGCCGACGGCCTCCACCCGGTGAGCCTGGGCAAGCTGGTGCTCCAGGAGGCGGGGCCGGTGCCGGCGACGCCCGCCGGCATCCGGGAGATGTTCGTCCACTACGGCATCGACATCGCGGGTCGCCACGTCGTGGTGGTGGGCCGGGGCCCGACGCTCGGTCGGCCGCTGGCGCTGCTGCTCACGCTCAAGGCCCCCGGGGCCAACGCCGCCGTCACGGTCGTGCACACCGGCGTGGCCGACATCGGCGCCTACACCCGGGAGGCCGACATCGTGGTGTCCGCCGTGGGCGTCCCCGGCACGGTCACCCCGGACATGGTGCGGCCGGGCGCGGTGGTCGTGTCCGGCGGTGTCAGCTGGCGGGGCCGGGTGCTGCTGCCCGACGTGGACGAGTCCGTGGGCGAGGTGGCGTCATGGATCACCCCCCGGCTCGGCGGGGTCGGTCCGACGACCGTGGCGATGCTCCTCCGCAATACGGTTGAGATCGCGGAGCGTGCCATCGGGTAACCTGTTCGGGCTTCGGGCCGACATGGGTGGCGCTGGTGCGTCCGGCCCGGTGACGCACATCCGACGTCATCGAGGAGCTGACCCATGCCTTCTGTGCCCCGGCACGGCGACAAGATCGTCGACCTGCTGGCCGCCGGCCGCACCCTGAGCTTCGAGTTCTTCCCGCCCAAGAACGACGAGATGGAGCGCCAGCTCGAGAAGACCATCCACGAGCTGGCCCCGCTGCACCCGTCGTTCGTGTCCGTGACCTACGGGGCGGGCGGGTCCACCCGCGACCGCACCCGCGACATCGTCATCGACGTGAACCGCAACCAGCCGTTCCCGGCCATGGCCCATCTGACCTGCTCGGGCCACACGCACGCCCAGGTCAGCGAGCTGCTGGACGAGTACGCGGCCGCCGGCGTCCACAACATCCTGGCGCTGGCCGGCGACCCGCCCGCGGACGGCAGCGACCCCGGCGGGGAGTTCACCTACGCCACCGAGCTGGTGGCGTTGGTCCGGGACCACCCGGGCAACTTCTCGATCGGCGTGGCCGCCCACCCCGAGCTCCATCCCCGCTCCGGCGGCGATCGTGAGTCCGACCGGCGGCACCTGGCGGCCAAGCTGTGCGACGCCGACTTCGGGGTCACGCAGTTCTTCTTCGAGGCCGACGACTACCTGCGCATGGTGGACGAGCTGGACGCCCTCGGCTGCACCACCCCGGTCCTGCCCGGGATCATGCCGCCGATCCTCGTCACCGGCCTGATCCGCATGGCCACGATGAACGGGACGGTGCTGCCCGAGGCGCTCATGGCCCGGCTGGAGCCGGTGGCCGACGACCCCGATGCGGTGCGGGACATCGGCATCGAGGTCGCCACCGAGCTGTGCCAGAGGCTGCTGGACGAGGGGGTCCCGGGGATCCACCTGTACGCCCTCAACCGCTCCGCGTCGGTGCTGCGCATCGTCGAGAACCTGGGGCTGCGGCACTAGCCTCGACCGGCACCGGCTTGGGTGTCACACCCCGTCCCTAATGTGGCCGGCATGGCAGCAGCGAGAGGGTTGCGAGTGGCCACAGGCAACGGGCGACGGCGACCGACGGCGACGTCCGCCTTCGGCGTGTCGCGGCGCGAGAACCACGACGCCGCGGCGTTCTACAAGCGCTTCGCCCCTCCCGTGCTGTCTGCCGACGCCGACGTGCGGCCGCCGGGCGTGGTCGACGAGATCTACCTGGGTGACGCCCGGTCAATGGACCGGGTGCAGCCCAACTCGGTGGCCCTCGTCGTCACGTCCCCGCCGTACTTCGCGGGCAAGCAGTACGAGGAGGAGCTGGGGCGCGAGGGCATCCCCGCGTCCTACCGCGAGTACCTCGACCTGCTGTCCGACGTGTTCGCCGAGTGCGCCACCAAGCTGGAGCCCGGGGGCCGCATCGCGGTCAACGTGGCCAACCTGGGCCGCAAGCCCTACCGCTCGCTGTCGGCCGACGTGATCGGCATCCTGCAGGACCGGCTGGGCCTGCTGCTCCGGGGCGAGGTCGTGTGGCGCAAGGCCCGGGGCGCCGGGGGCAACTGCGCGTGGGGCTCGTTCCGCAGCCCGGCCAACCCGGTGCTGCGCGACCTGACCGAGCGGGTGGTGGTGGCGTCCAAGGGCCGCTTCGACCGGGCCGTCGACCGAACCGCCCGGGCGGCCGCGGGCCTGCCCCACGAGGCGACGACCACGGCCGACGAGTTCATGGAGGCCACGCTCGACGTGTGGGAGCTGGCGCCCGAGAGCGCCACCCGGGTGGGGCATCCCGCGCCCTTCCCGGTCGAGCTGCCCCAGCGCTTCGTCGAGCTCTACACCTACCGGGGTGACGTGGTGCTCGACCCGTTCATGGGCGTCGGGACCACGGCGGTGGCCGCGGTGCGCACGGGCCGGCACTACCTGGGCTACGACACCGACGCGACCTACGTCGAGGCCGCCCGCACCCGGGTCGCCGCCGAGCGCGACCTCGTGGCCTCGGCGGGCGGGCCCGAGGGCCCGGTGGCCGACAAGGCGGTGGAGCAGGCGGCCGTCCTGCTGCGCGCCGCGGGGGTCGCGGTCGACGCCGGGAACCGGCGCAAGTCCGGCGGGGTGGACGTGGCGCTGGTGGCGGTCGATCCGGGCGGCCACGAGTGGCTGGTCGAGGTGGTCGGCGGGTTCACGGTCGCCCGCCCGGGCCTCCGCCGCACCGACGTCCTGGAGCGCACGCTCGGGCGCGCCGCCCGCCTGTCCGCGTACGGCAACCACCGGCTGCTGGTCCTGGCCACCGATCTCCCCCCGCGCCGCTCCGCGGGTGCCACGGCCCTGGCCTCGGGTCGCGGCCGGCTGTACGTCGACGTTCTGCCGATCGAGCGGGAGGCCCCCACGGTCGACCGCCTCCGCGCCTACGCCTCTGCGGGCGGCATCGCCGATCCCATCGGCGACCTGGTGACGGACGGCTGAGCGGAGCGCGGTGCCGGCCGATCGCACCGAGATCACCGAGGTCGTCACCGGGCTCGCCACCTTCGGCCTCCCGGACCTGGATTCCGCCTTGGCGGCTCCGCCCGAGGCGTTCCACGGCGTGGGGCCGGAACGCTGGGAGCGCCTGCGCGCCCTGGCGGCCGAGGGCCGCTACCGGGCCGAGTTCGCCGCCGCGTGGGCGAACGGCCGTGCCTTCCTGGCCGCCCGGGACGGGCTCCGGGGCCGCCCGCCCGAGGTGGTCGAGTGGAAGGGCCCGCAGCGCCCGCCGGGTGTGGAACCGCTGCCGGCCGACCTGCGCATCGACCACGTCTACCTGGTGAGCTGCAAGTACAACTCCCGCATCACGCTCAACGTGTCGCCCCGGTCGATCTTCGCTCCCGCGGGCAACGGCGCCGGCCCGCTCGACTGGTTCGGCGAGGTGGCCCCCGAGGCCACCCAGGCCCTGTACGACACGGTCCGGTTCGAGACCGGCCTAGTCGGCGCCCTGCCCGACCGGGCCGGCGCGATGTCCCCTCCGCAACGCCGCCAGCTCGCAGCCGCCCTCGGCCGGGGCGCGTGGACGTCCCCCGCTGCCGCTGCCGCCTACACCGAGCTGTCCGCCGCCGTGGCCACGGCCTCCGCCCAGCGCTGGCGCGAGCACCTGCGCAGCGAGCGGGCCCGGGAGGCCACGCTGTGGCGCTTCCTGCGGGTGGGCGCGGCCACGTACTTCGTGCTGGGCTCCGACGGCACCCGGCTGGTCCGTATCCGGGTGGGCAGCCCGTGGGACTGGCGCCAGTCGTTCCGCCTGCGCTCGTTCGAGGTGGGCCCGACGGCCGCCGCCCGCCAACCCCGGGTCACGTGGACGGCCACGGTCGAGGACCGGGAGGCCGCCGAGCCCCGGACGGTGCAGGGCCACGTCGAGATCCGCTGGAGCCACGGCCGCTTCGCCAGCCCGCCGGAGGCCAAGGTCTACCTGGACACGCCGCACCACCAGGTTCCCGGCTACTGGCCCCTCACGTGAAGTAGAACCTTCCCCATGAGCCTGGCGGCGGAACCGGAGTCGGCGGCCCTCGTCCTGCGCCGCCGAGTGCGCCGGGCGATCCTGACGCTGACCGCGGTCCTGATCGTCTACTACGCCATCCCCGTCGGCGAGGCCCCCTCCACGTGGGGGGTCATCATCAGCGTGGTCGGCCTGCTGGGCGGCATGGGCGTGCTGGTGTACCTCACCATCCGGCAGGTGCGGCGCCTGGCGGGGGCCCGGCCCGACGACGAGGGCATCCGCATCGAGAGCCTCATCTTCCTCATCTACATCGTCGTGCCGATGTTCGCGTTCGGCTACTTCGTGCTGGAGACGGCGGACCCGAGCCAGTTCGCGGGGCTCGAGACCAAGACCGACGCCCTCTACTTCACGGTCGTCACCCTGGCCACGGTCGGCTTCGGCGACGTCCACGCCTCCGCCCAGCTGGCCCGGGCACTCGTCACCCTCCAGATCGCCTTCGACCTGGTCTTCGTGGGAGCCATGGTCAGCCTCCTGACCGGCCTGGTCCGCTCCCGCGCCACCACCATGCGAGCGGCACGCGAGGCGGCGGAGACCGAACCCGAGCCCTAGAACCGGAACACGTCGTCCAAGGGCAACTCGAACCCGGGCAGCTGCGGCGAGGTCAGCACCTCGTCGCACCCGATCTTGAGCTCGACGTCGAACCCCACCGCGTCGGGCCCTGACCGCCGCAACACCCTCACCTCACCGGCGTCGGTGTCGACCAGCCACAGCTCGGGCAGTCCGAAGTACTCGTACGTGCGCCGTTTGACGCCGACGTCGTAGTGCCACGTCGACGGCGACCGCACCTCGACGACGAGGTCGGGCACCCGTTGCTGGAACCCGTCCATCTCGATGTCAGCGATGTCCCTGTACCAGAGCACGTCCGGTCCGTAGACGTTGTGGTCGTCGAGCTCGACGTCCAGGGGGAGCGACGCGGCACCGCGACCGTTTGCGCCGTCGGACCAGGCCCTGAGGGCGACGAGGATCCTCGCCACCGCGTCCTGGTGCCGGAACCTGGGCTGGGACACCACCATCACTCCATCGATCAACTCGGCCGGTCTTTGGACGCCGGCCGAAGCGTCGATGAATTCCTCAACCGTCATGCGGTGTGGGAGCGTCATGGCCATGCAGTGAGGGTATTGATGGGGCAGGCAAACTGTCAAACAGCAATGAAAGTGGCTGAAACTACCCTGCCATCGCCTTGTTGAGGTTGGTGTCCAGGGCGTCGAGGAACTCCTCGGTGGTCAGCCACGGGGTGTCGCCGCCCACGATCAGGGCCAGGTCCTTGGTCATCTGGCCGCCCTCGACCGTGCCGACGCAGACGTCCTCGAGCGTGGTGGCGAAGCGGGCGACGTCGGGGGTGTTGTCCAGGCGGGCCCGGAAGTTGAGGCCGCGGGTCCAGGCGAAGATCGAGGCGATGGGGTTGGTCGAGGTCTTCTCGCCCTTCTGCCACTGCCGGTAGTGGCGGGTCACCGTGCCGTGGGCGGCCTCGGCCTCGCAGGTCTGGCCGTCGGGGGTGAGCAGCACCGAGGTCATCAGGCCCAGCGAGCCGAAGCCCTGGGCCACGATGTCGGACTGCACGTCGCCGTCGTAGTTCTTGCAGGCCCAGATGTAGCCGCCCTCCCACTTGAGGGCCTGGGCCACCATGTCGTCGATCAGCCGGTGCTCGTAGGTCAGGCTGCGGGCGTCGTACTCGGCCTGGAACTCGGTCTCGAAGATCTCCTGGAACAGGTCCTTGAAGCGCCCGTCGTAGGCCTTGAGGATCGTGTTCTTGGTCGACAGGTACACGGGGTAGCCGCGGTCGAGCCCGTAGCGGAACGTGGCCCGGGCGAAGTCCCGGATCGAGTCGTCGAAGTTGTACATGCCCATGGCGATGCCGCCGCCGGGGTACTCGGCCACCTCGAACTCCATGGGCGAGCCGCCGTCGGTCGGGGTGTAGGTGATGGTGAGCGTGCCGGGGCCGGGGACCACGAAGTCGGTCGCCTTGTACTGGTCGCCGTGGGCGTGACGGCCGATGACGATGGGCTTGGTCCAGCCGGGGACCAGCCGGGGCACGTTGGAGCAGATGATCGGCTCGCGGAAAACGACGCCGCCGAGGATGTTGCGGATCGTGCCGTTGGGCGAGCGCCACATCTTCTTGAGGCCGAACTCCTCGACGCGGGCCTCGTCGGGCGTGATGGTGGCGCACTTGACGCCCACGCCGTACTCCTTGATGGCGTTGGCCGCGTCCACCGTGATCTGGTCGTCGGTCTCGTCGCGCTTCTGGATCGACAGGTCGTAGTACCGCAGGTCGACGTCCAGGTAGGGCAGGATCAGCTTGTCCTTGATGTACTGCCAGATGACCCGGGTCATCTCGTCGCCGTCGACCTCGACGACCGGGTTCTCGACCTTGATCTTGGGCATAGCGGATCTCCTGGCACTTGTATCGGACTTGTACAGCCTAGCGATCGTGTCACAGTCGGGCCATGGCCGACCGCGTCGCCGTCGACGACCCCCAGGATCCCCGCGTCGCGGTGTTCGTGGGCCTGCGGGACCGCGAGCTGGCGCGCCGGGTGCCGCCGGGGGAGCAGGGGGTGTTCATCGCCGAGGGCGACATCGTGGCGGAGCGGGCGCTGCGGGCCGGCTACCGGCCGCGGGCGTTCCTCGTGGACGCCACCCGGGGCGCCGGGCTGCCGCCGGGGGTGCCGGACGGGGTGCCGGTGTACGCGGCGGCGCCGCCGGTCCTGGAGCGGATCACCGGCCTCGGCGTCCACCGGGGCCTGCTCGGCTGCTTCGAGCGCCGGCCGGCGCCACCCCCGGCTGAGGTCACAGCGAGAGCCCGGCGGGTGGTCGTGCTGGAGCGGGTGAGCAACCCGACCAACCTGGGCGTGGTGCTGCGCTCGGCGGCGGGACTGGGGATCGACGCCGCGCTCCTCGACCCCACCTGCAGCGACCCGCTCTACCGGCGGACCTCGCGGGTGGCGATGGGGGAGAGCTACGCCTACCCGTGGGCGTGGATCCCCCGGCTGCCCGACGGCCTGGACGTCCTGCGGGCCGAGGGGTTCCGGATCGTGGCCCTCACGCCCGACCCAGGCGCCGAGCCGATCGACCGCCTCGGCCTCGCGCCGGACGATCGCGTGGCGCTGCTGTTCGGGGCCGAGGGACCGGGCCTGTCCCCGGAGACCCTGGCCGCGGCCGACATCCGGGCCGGCATCCCCATGCGTGGTGGCGTCGACTCACTCAACGTGGGGGTGGCGGCGGGCATCGCGTTCTGGGTCCTGGGGCGGCGCGAATCGACGCGAGACTGATACAGCCTGTAGCGGCACCGGCCCGGCCTGTATGGGAAAATGAGGCCCGCCGCCGCGGAGCCGCACCATGGCCAAGAACAGCTCGGGAACCACCCTCATCATCGTGCTCCTCATCGGCGCCTTCGCGCTCGGGAGCAGCAACAGCGGGTCGTCGGGCAGCGGCGCCAGCTCCAGCTCCAGCTCACCGACGGACAGCCTGTTCGGCAGCAGCGGCACCACCTGCGACAACGCCACGTCGTTCGACGGGTCCGGCGGCACCTTCGTGGCGCCCACCGTCGACGGCAACGACCGGGGCTGCGTGCTCACCGTGGACGAGGGGAGTGGCGCGCCCGTCCAGGCCCTGCAGAGCACGCTCAGGAACTGCTACTTCGTGGGGATAGATGCGGACGGGGACTTCGGCCCCGCCACCCAGGCGGGGCTCCAGGCGGCCCAGACCCACGAGGGGCTCAATCCCGACGGCAACTACGGGCCCCAGACCGCGGCCGCGCTCCAGTGGCCGACGATGAACGGCGACGGCGACATCAGCTGCCAGAAGCAGGGCTGACCCTCGCTAGTATCTGACGCACCGTCAGATATGGACCGGGGGGCCGGCATGCTCGATCTCATCATCCGCGGGGCGACCGTCGTCGACGGGACCGGCGCGCCGGGCCGAGCGGGCGACGTGGGTGTCGCGGGCGGCCGGGTCGTGGCCGTGGCGGACCCGGGCGGCCTCGACGACCAGGCGCACGAGACGCTCGACGCCACCGGCCTGGTGGTCTGCCCGGGCTTCGTGGATCCGCACACCCACTACGACGCCCAGTTCTTCTGGGACCCGCTGGCGACGCCGTCCAACGTCCACGGGGTCACCTCGGTCGTCGCCGGCAACTGCGGGTTCACGCTCGCCCCGCTGCGGGCGGCCGACGCCGACTACCTGCGCCGCATGATGGCCAAGGTCGAGGGCATGCCGCTGGCCGCGCTGGAGCAGGGGGTCGACTGGGGCTGGGAGAGCTTCGCCGACTACCTCGACCGGCTCGATGGCCGCATCGGGCTGAACGCCGGGTTCATGGTCGGCCACTGCGCCCTGCGCCGCTACGTGATGGGGGCGGACGCGGTCGGCCACGAGGCGAGCCCCGAGCAGGTCGACGCCATGGTCGCCCTGCTCCACGCCTCGATCGACGCGGGCGGCCTCGGTTTCAGCACCACGCTGTCGTCCACCCACAGCGACGGCGACGGCCAGCCGGTGGCGTCGCGCCACGCCAGCCGGGACGAGCTGCTCGCTCTGTGCGGCGCCGTGGGCCGGCACGAGGGCACGTTCCTGGAAGGCGCCTTCGAGGGCGGGCTCGACCGCTTCAGCGCCGACGAGGTCGAGCTGGTGGCGGCCATGTCCGCCGCCGCGGGCCGGTCGATCAACTGGAACGTGCTCACGGTCGACAGCGCCGTCCCCGACCGGGTGCCGCGCCAGCTGGCCGCAGCCGACCGGGCGGCCGAGCTGGGCGGCCGGGTCGTGGCGCTCACCATGCCGGTCCTCGTGCCCATGAACATGAGCTTCGGCTCGTTCTGCGCCCTGTGGCTCATGCCCGGGTGGGGCGACATCCTGCGCCTGCCCCCGGCCGAGAAGCGGGCGGCGCTGGCCGATCCCGAGGTGCGGCGGGGCATGGTCGAGCGCTCCCACAGCGAGGAGGCGGGTGTGTTCCGCCGCCTGGCGGGCTGGGACCGCTACGTCATCGGCGACACCTACTCCGCCGCCAACCAGGGCCTCACCGGGCGGATCGTGGGCGACATCGCGGCCGAGCGGGGCCAGGACCCGTTCGCCACCCTGGTCGAGATCGTGACCGAGGACGACTTCCGCACCGTGCTGTGGCCCATGCCCACCGACAACGACGACGAGTCGTGGCGGATGCGCCAGGCGGTGTGGGACGACCCCCGGGTGATGCTGGGCGGCTCCGACGCCGGGGCCCACCTCGACCGCATGTGCGGCTCGTCGTACACCACCCGGCTGCTGGCCGACTGCCTGCGGGGCCGCAAGCTGGCGTCGCTGGAGCGGGCGGTGCAGATGCTCACCCAGCAGCCCGCCGAGCTGTTCGGCCTGGTCGACCGGGGCACGCTCGCCCCGGGCGCCCACGCCGACCTGGTGGTGTTCGACCCCGAGACCGTGGGCGCCGAGAACGCCCACCTGGTGGAGGACCTGCCCGGCGGCACCGCCCGCCTGACCGCGGGGTCCGAGGGCGTGGCCCGGGTCTACGTCGGCGGTGTGGCCACGGTCGAGGACGGCCGGCCCACCGGCGCCACCCCCGGCCGCATCCTGCGCTCGGGCCGGGACACGGTCACGGTCCCCACGCGCTGACCAGCGGTGTCCGGCAGAATGCCGGGCATGGAGCCCCTGTCACCCACCGCGCTCGCCAGTGAGGCCGGGGCGGTGCTGGACGATGTCGTCGCGCTGCGGCGTGACCTGCACCAGCACCCCGAGCTGCAGCTCGACCTGCCCCGCACCCAGGCCCGCGTGCTGGAGGCCCTCGACGGGCTGCCCCTGCGGGTGACGCTCGGGCGGCGGCAGAGCTCGATCGTCGCCGACCTCGACGGGGACCGGCCGGGGCCGACCGTGGTGCTGCGGGCGGACATGGACGCGCTGCCCATGCCCGAGGACACCGGGCTCGACTACGCCTCCCAGGTGCCCGGGGTCATGCACTCGTGCGGCCACGACGCCCACACCGCCATGCTCGTGGGAGCGGCCCGGCTGCTGGCCGACCGCCGCGCCGACCTGGCGGGACGGGTGCGGCTGCTGTTCCAGCCGGGCGAGGAAGGCGCGGGCGGCGCCGCCATCGCCCTCGACGAGGGGCTGCTGGACGGCCGGGTCGGCGGAGCGGGCGATGGCGAGCGGGTGTCGTGGGCGTTCGCCATCCACCAGTCGCCCTCGATCCCCTCGGGGCTGGTGGGCTGCAAGCCCGGGGCCATGCTGGCGTCCGCCGACGAGCTGCACATCCGGGTGCGGGGCAAGGGCGGGCATGCGTCCATGCCGCACCACGCCAACGATCCCATCCCGGTGGCGTGCGAGATCGTGCAGGCGCTCCAGACCTGGGTGACCCGCCGGGTCGACGTGTTCACCCCCGCGGTGGTGACCGTGGCCCGCATCCGGGCGGGGTCGGCCAGCAACGTGATCCCGGAGACGGCCACGCTGGACGGCACCATCCGCACCGTGACGGCCCGGGTGCGGGACGAGGCCCACGCCGGGGTCCGCCGCATCGCCGAGCACGTGGCCGCGGCCCACGACATGGTGGCCGAGGTGACCATCGAGGACGGCTACCCGGTCACGGTCAACGACGGGCCCGCCGCCGAGGAGGTCCTCGACACCGCCCGCTGGCTGGTGGGCGAGGACATGACGGTGGTCATGCCCACGCCGGTCATGGGAGCGGAGGACTTCTCCTACATCCTCAACCAGGTGCCGGGGGCCATGGCGTTCCTGGGCACCCGCCCGGCGGGGATGTCCCCGGCGGACGTCGCGCCCAACCATTCCAACCGCATGGTGCTGGACGAGGGCGCCATGGCGACAGGCGTCGCGCTGTACGCCGCGGCGGCCCTGCTCCACTTGGGTCCCGAGGCATGAGACGGCCTTGACCCGAGGGTCAGGATGGGGTCTAACGTCAAGGGTCCAGCGCTCGACGTGAGGGGATGACTGGTGACGACGACGACCTACGACAAGATCTACATCGACGGAGCTTGGGTACCGTCCGCGGGGTCGGGCTCGATCGACGTCTACGACTCGTCCAACGGCGAGGCGATCGCCTCGATCCCGGCGGGCACGGCCGACGACGTCGACAAGGCGGCCCAGGCGGCCCGCGCCGCGTTCGAGGGCTGGTCCCGCACCACACCCGAGGAGCGGGCCAAGGCCCTGACCCGCATCGGCGAGGGCCTGGCCGCCCGCATGGACGAGATCGCCACGGTGGTGACCCGCGAGGCGGGCATGCCGAAGTGGCTGAGCCTCATGATCCAGGCCGGCCTGCCCATCAACAGCTTCAACACGGCCGCCCAGCTGGCCGAGAGCTACGAGTACGAGTCCACGCTGGGCAACAGCCTGGTCGTGCGGGAGCCGGTCGGCGTGGTCGGCTGCATCACGCCGTGGAACTACCCGCTGCACCAGATCGCCGCCAAGGTGGCCTACGCCATGGCCGCGGGCTGCACGGTGGTGCTCAAGCCCAGCGAGGTGGCCCCGCTGGACGCGCTCATCCTGGCCGAGATCGTCAACGACGTCGGCCTGCCCCACGGCGTGTTCAACCTGGTCACGGGGTACGGCCCCGAGGTCGGTGAGGCCATCGCCGCCCACCCGCAGATCGACATGGTGTCGTTCACCGGCTCGACCCGGGCCGGCAAGCGCGTGGCCGAGGTGGCGTCGGGCACCCTCAAGCGGGTCGCGCTCGAGCTCGGCGGCAAGTCCGCCAACGTCCTGCTCGACGACCTCGACGACGCCGGCTTCGAGAAGGCCGTGCGTGACGGCGTGAGCAAGGCGTACCTCAACTCGGGCCAGACCTGCACGGCGCTCACCCGCATGCTGGTCCCCGCCGACCGCCTGGCCGACGCCGAGCGGTTCGCGGCCGAGGAGGCCGAGACCACGTTCGCGCCCAAGGATCCCTTCGCCGACGGCGCCATGCTCGGCCCGCTCTCCAGCAAGGCCCAGGTCGACCGGGTGCAGGGCTACATCCAGAAGGGCATCGACGAGGGCGCCAAGCTCGTCACCGGTGGCCCCGGCAAGCCCGAGGGCCTGAACGAGGACGGCTACTTCGTGCGGCCGACCGTGTTCTCCGAGGTCCGCAACGACATGACCATCGCCCAGGAGGAGATCTTCGGGCCGGTCCTGTCGATCATCGCCTACCAGGACGAAGAGGACGCGGCGAAGATCGCCAACGACTCGGTCTACGGCCTGGCCGGGGGTGTGTGGAGCGCCGATCCGGAGCGGGCCAAGGCGTTCGCCCGCCGCATCCGCACGGGCCAGATCGAGATCAACGGCGGCGCGTTCAACCCCAACGCCCCGTTCGGCGGCTTCAAGAACAGCGGCTACGGCCGGGAGTACGGGGAGCACGGCTTCGAGGAGTTCCTCGAGGTCAAGTCCATGCAGCTCTAGAGCAGTTGTCGCGGGGGACGGCCGATGCCGGGGCCGTCCCCCGCGGCGCGCCCGGGCTCAGCCCTGGCAGCTCTCGGACGTGAACAGCTCGACCGTGCGCCGGTCCCCGGCGTCCACGGCCGCCTCGAGCGCCAGGCCCTCTGCGAGCTGCTCCGTGTCGTCGGCCAGCTCCGCGTGGTACTGGTACAGGGCGAGGCCCGAGTAGATGTGCGCGAGGCGGCGCGCCTTCTCGACGTCGGTGGCGGGCTCGGGGGCCAGCCATGTCCGCAGCGCGTCGCAGACCGTGTCGATGTCGGACGCGTCGCCGGGGAGCGTCTCGGTGGTCGGGCCGGTGACGGCGGCCGGATCGACCGTGGCAGTGCCCGCCCCGGTGGCGACCGTGTAGGTGGCCGCGGCCCCGGCGGTGACGAGGCAGGCCGCGGCCACCGCCACGGCCCGGCGGGCTCGCCCGCGTGGGTGGCTGAGCGATGGGGGGATGGTGGCCAGGTCGGCCACCACGGCCAGGGCGGCGGCGCGCACCGCGGGGTCGTCCAGGTCGTGGTCGGCCACGGTCATCGACGTGGCCAGCGGGTCGTCGGTCATCGGACCTCCTCGGGGGTGGGATCCAGCTGGGAGCGCAGCCGGGCGCGGGCCCGGTGGAGCCTGGACCGGGCCGCGTCGGGGCTGAGGTCCAGGACTGCGGCCGCCTCGCTCGGGCCCAGGCCCTCCCAGGCGACGAGGCGGAGCAGCTCGGCGTCGTCCGGCGACAGCTGTGCCAGCGCAGCGCGGAGCTGCCCGGACCCGGTCGGCTCGACCGCCGGCGCCACGAACGCGGTGCGGGGCAGCGTGGCCGCCAGGCGGGCCACCAGCTGGTCGCGGCGCCGCAAGGCGCGGCGGGCGTTGGCCAGCGTGCGCCGGGCGACGCCGTAGAGCCACAGGCGGGCCTCCCGCGGCGCGGCGGGCACGTCGTCGAGCCGGCGCCACGCCACCAGGAAGACGTCGGAGAAGGCGTCGGCGGCCTGCTCCGGGGTGGCCGACCGCCGGGCGAGGTAGCCGAGCACCGCGACGTGATGGGCCTCGAACAGGGCCACGAGCCGGTCGTGGCGCTCCGCGGGCGGCGAGGGGTGGCGCATCGACCCGTAGATGTCCCCCACCGGACCTAGCGTTGCACGCGAACTAGGGAACGGTTCGGGGGCCTCGGGCGTGTACTTCCGGTGACGTGGGCAAGCCGCTGGGCGGCCGTGCTGGTGCTGGCCGTGGCCGCGGCCATGGACCCGTGGGGGCTGCGGCCGTTCACCACCGTGCGCTGGGCGATCGTGGGCGTGGCCGCGGCGGCGGCTGCGGCGTCCACGCGCTGGCGGGTGCCCAAGCGCCTGCTGGCGGCCTGGCTGGCGCTGCTCGGGCTGCTGGCGCTGGCGACGGTCCTGGCCCTGGACCCGCTCATCGCGCTGCTGGGCCACCCGCGCCGCCACCTCGGGCTGCTGGGCTGGCTGGTGTCCGCGCTCGCCTTCGCCGCCGGGACCGGGATCCCGGCCGAAGGCGTCCGGCGGGTCGTGGCCCGGGCGGGGGTCGTGGCCGGGCTGGTGACCGGGGCCAGCGTGCTCGCCGACCTCGCGGGCTGGGACCCGGCGGGGACGAGCTTCGCGGGCGGCCGGGCCGGCGGCCTGCTGGGCCAGCCCGCGTACCTGGGGGCCGTGGCGGTCCTGCTCGGGCCGCTGGCCCTCGGTGTCGCCCTCGACGCGGAGCAGGGCCGGCGCTGGCAGGCGGCGGCGTGGGTCGCGGCCGCGGGCGCGGCGCTGGCGGCGCTGGCGTCCCAGACCCGTGGAGCGTGGGTCGGCCTGGCCGTGGCGGCCGTGGTGGCGTGGCCCTGGCTGCGCCAGGCGATGTCTCGTTCGTGGCTGCGGCGGGCCGCGGGCGCCCACCGGGCAGCGGTGGCGGCGGCCGGAGCCGTGGTGCTGGTCGGGCTGGTCGTCGTGGGACCGGTCGGCACCCGCGGGGCGGACCTGCTCGACCCCGGGCAGGCCGGTGGCCGCGGCCGGGTGGACGAGTGGGCGTTGGCGGCCCACGTGATCGCCGACCGCCCCGCCCTCGGCGCCGGGCCCGAGGGCTACCGCATCGCCGCGCCTGCCCACATCGACCCCGGCTACGCCCGCCGCCACGGCCGCGACGAGGTGGTCGACCGGGCCCACGACGGCCCGCTCGACCTGGCCGCGGCCGCGGGGATCCCGGCGGCGCTGCTGTACGCGGGCCTGCTGGCGGCCGTCGCCATCGCGTGCGGGCGGGTGGTGCGCCGGGCGCCGGACCCGGTCGCGGCAGGGGCGGCCGTCGGCGTCGTCGCCTGGATCGTGCAGCAGCTGGTCGGCTTCCCGATCGCCGAGGTCGACCCCCTGGCCTGGCTGCTGGCCGGGGCCGTGCTGGTGGTGGCCGGCTCCGGCGCCGCCGCCGCACCCGGCGCCGAGCGGTGGTGGGAGAAGGTGGGCCGGGCGCTCGCCGCCGTGCTGGCGGTGGCGCTGGTCCCGCTGGGCGTGACCGCGGTGATGGCCGATCGCAGCCTCGAGCAGGCGGTGGACGGGGCCGACACGGCGGCTGCCGATCGGGCGACACGGCTGCGTCCCGACGACATCGACGCCTGGTACGTGGCCGCCCAGGTGGCGGCGTCGGGCCCCAGCCTGCTGGCGGTGGACGCGGGGCTCGACCGGGTGGAGGCCGGCCGCGGCCACTCGCCCCACGACCCGGCGCTGGCCGACCTGGAGGAGGGCCTTCTGGCCGAGCGGGCGCTGCGCTCGGGCCTGGACGAGGACCTCGCCGCCGCCGAGGCCGCGGCCCGCGCCCGCATCGCCGCCGATCCCGCAGGACCGGACCACTACCGCCGCCTCGCGCAGGTCCTCGAAGCCGAGGGCCGGACCGCCGAGGCGGCCGAGGCCGGTGCCCGCGCCCGGGACCTCGACCCGGACGCGGTGGGGGCTGGGTGACGGAATCGAACGGGATGGACCCCTCCGGCGTGTATGGGGCGATGCAAGCGCAGATGCCCACGACGTTCGGCCCGGTGGCGGGCGCCGCCCCACCGGCGGAGGCACGCGAGCCCGCCCCCGAGCCCTACGTGTCCGACCACGCGCCCGCGCCCGCCGACCAGGCCGGCTTCAGCGCCTTCTACCGCGACGCCTGGCCCAGCGTGGCCCGGGGCCTGGCGATCGCCCTCGGCGACCGGGACCTGGCCGTCGACGCCACCGACGAGGCCATGGCCCGGGCCTACCCCCGGTGGCACCGGATCCGCCATTACGACAACCCCGCGGGCTGGGTCTACCGGGTCGGCCTCAACTGGGCCCGGTCCCACAACCGCCGGCTGGCCCGCCGCCGGCCGCCCGAACGCGCCGAGGTCGTCCCGGCCCCGGTGAGCGACCCCGAGGTGCGGGCCGCACTGATGGCACTGCCGCTCAAGCTGCGCAGCGTCGTCGTGTGCCGCCTGCTCCTCGACTGGTCGGTGGCCGACACCGCCAAGGCCCTGGGCGTGCGGCCCGGCACGGTCCAGAGCCGCCTGCACCGGGCCGTGCAAACCCTCGAAGTCTCCCTGGAACACCTGAGGTAGCCGCCATGCCGTTCGAACAGATCCTCCGAGACCACCTGCTCGACGACGCCGAAGTCGTCTCCCTGCCCGACCGGGGCGACCCCGGCCGGGCCATCACCCGCGCCCGCGCCCGGCGCCGCCACCGGCTCACCGGCGTCGCCGTCGCCGCGGTGGCCGCGGTCGGGGCCGCGGGCGTCGTCGCGTTCCCCGCACTGCAGGACGACGGCGGCGGCACCGTCGTGAGCCCCGCCGCCCAGGAGCTCGAGCCCACGGGCCCGCTCGACCTGGCCTGGAACGCGACCGAGGACGGGCTGTCCGGCGTCCAGAGCCAGTTCCAGGTGGCCGACGGCAGCGTCTACGCCCTCGCCACGGGCCCCGGCGTCCGCTACGGCAACGACCTGCCGTTCCCCATGGCGCTCTACCGCCTCGACGAGAACGGCGTATGGCAGCAGCAGCCGCTCGACGACGGCCACCGCATGCAGGACGTCGCCGGCGTCGACAACACGCTCTACGGCGTCTCCACCGGGCCTGCGGCGCAGGGCGACGGCTCGGTCGTGCGCCTCTCCCGTTCGGACGACGGGGGCCAGACCTGGACCGACGAGGACATCCCGCCGGCCGATCCGCCCAGCGCGAGCGGCGACTGGCACGGCTACACGACCATGAAGGTCGAGAGCAACGGCCCTGTCACGCTGGCGATGGTCACGACCCAGTTCGGCCCGGACCTCGCCACGCTGTTCCCTGAGCTGGCGGAGGCCGGCGGCGCCTACTTCGCCGATCCCCGCGACGAGGGCCTGGTGCTCGTGAAGGCGGGCACCCAGGGCCGCTTGAGCTCGGACGGCCTGGTGTGGGAGCCGCCCTCGCCCACCACCCCCCCCGTGGTGACCCCGGCACCTGCGGACGCCGCCACCACGACGGACCCCGTCGATCCCGGCACCCCGGACGAGGACGTCCGCACCATCCCCTGGTCCAGCCTGGGCGTCAGCAGCAAGGACGAGGCCTACACGGTCACGAACCAGGTCTTCCGGCTGTCGGGTGACTCGTGGGAGCCGGTGGACAACGACCTCGGCGATGCCCTCGTCGTGAACTTCGGGATGGCCGGCGACCTCTTCACCGCCTCGTCCATCCAGGTCAGCCCGGCCGGGCCGGCGGCGACCGACGGCGTCCTCCACGTCTCGGCCGACGGTGCGAGCTGGACGAAGGTCGACATCCCCGGCCAGGGCTTCGTGGTCGGCGCGGGACCGGGCCTCGTCAACACGACGTACGAGAGCTCGACGGTGAGCGTCTCGGCCGACGGCGGGGCGACCTGGACCGAGGTCGACCTGGCCGCGGTGGGCGCGCCCCCGGGCGGGCACGTGGTCGACGCGGCCGGCGGTGCGCTGGGCGTGGCGCTCGTCCTCACCGATGCGGCGGGCAACCCCCAGTCGCTGGCCACCTCGGCCGACCTCGTCACGTGGA
>DATBGF010000532.1:0-2406 GCA_036558145.1 Acidimicrobiales bacterium | reverse complement strand
AAGGCCGGTACTCTAGCTCAAGGTCTGCGGTTTCTGTAGGGCCGATTCTGCGGTTTTTGAGGGCCGATGCTGCGACTTCTGCGGAAGTTCAGTCCGCGGGGAGGAGCTCGGCCAGCTCGGTCGGGATCAGGCGGGCCATCTCCGTGAAGCCTGCCGGGGTGCTGTGGACGCCGTCGGCGTGGAACCACTCGGGGCGGGCCACCGACGCCCAGTCGTAGAGCACCATGTTGGGGTAGCTGGACCGGGCGTCGCGCAGGATGGCGTTCCAGGCTTCCATGTTGGCGCTGTCGTAGTCGCCGTCGTCGACCTGGGTCACGGTGGTGAGCCACATCACCGGCTCGCCGCCGATGATGGCCATCATCTCGTCGATCCGCTGGCGGGGGCCGAACGTGGACCCGCTCTGCGCCAGCAGGGCGACGTCGTTCGTGCCGAGCTCGACGACCCAGCAGCCGCGGTAGCCGTCGGCGCGTGCCTGCCGGGCCACTTCGGCGCCCGGCTGCTCGTCGTTGGAGACCTCGTGGATCGTGCGTCCGACGCCGCCGTCGCCGTGCACGTCGCTCACGCCGACCGCGCGGTACTGGCTGTCCAGCCGCAGTGCCGGGTCGGGGATCTGACCCTCGGCCATCATCCCCACCGTCAGCGAATCGCCGATGTGCATCACCGCCTGGCACGAGGTGTGTCCCTCGGCCAGCCGCGGCGCATCCTCGCTGCACGCGGCCAGGGAACCGGCCAGGAGCACGACCGCGCAGCCGATCCACGCACGATCGACCACCTGGCGCCCCCTTCTGGTTTGACCTCAGCTGGGCCAATGTATGCGCATGACCGGTAAGACCGAGAAGGAGGAGCGGGACGGGGTTCCGCTGACCAACCTCGACCAGCCGCTGTTCGACGGGGCGGAGGCCACCAAGCGGGCCCTGGTGGACTACCTGGACGGGGTGAGCGAGCGGATCCTGCCGGAGCTGGCGGACCGGCCCCTGTCGGTCATCCGGGTGCACCGGGGGCAGGAGGCGTTCATGCAGAAGAACGTCCCCAAGTACACGCCGGACTGGGTCCCGACCGTGCGGCTGTGGGCCGAGACATCGAAGCGGGACGTGGCCTATGCCCTCTGCAACGACCGGCGGACGCTGCTGTGGTTCGCCAACCAGCGGGCCGTGGAGTACCACCCGACGCTGGTGCGGGCCGACCGGATCGACCGGATGACCCACCTGGTGCTCGACCTCGACCCGCCCGAGGGGTCCGGCTTCGGGCACGTGGTGGAGGTCGCCCACCTGGTCCACCGGGCGCTGGACGAGCTGGGACTGGCCGGCGGCCTCAAGACCAGCGGGGCCAAGGGCGTGCACGTGTTCGTCCCCATCGACGACTCGGTGGCGATGGAGGACGCGGCCGCCGCCACCCGGGCCATCGCGGCGCGGGCCGAGCGGCTCGATCCCAAGATCGCCACCACCGCGTTCATGAAGGAGGACCGCGGCGGCAAGGTGTTCGTCGACTCGACCCGGGTCGGTGGGGCGACCGTGGTCGCCGCCTACAGCCCCCGGGTGCGGCCGGGGACGCCGGTGTCGTTCCCGCTCTCGTGGGACGAGGTGGACGACGTGACCCCGGCCGACTTCACCGTGCACACCGCGCTCGACCGGCTGGGGGACCGCGATCCGTGGGCCGAGCACATGCCCGAGCCGCAGGCGTTGAGCGCGGACCTGATCGCCGAGGGCCACGAGATCCCCGTCGCCCGGGTCCAGGCCATGCACGAGGGCAAGCGCCGCAAGCGGGCTGCGGGCGGCGGCTGAGGGCTTGCCATTCGGTGAACTGGCCGGCGTGACGAGACGGGGCCGGGCCCGGCGCTCCACCATGGACGGCATGGAGGGGGGTGTCGCCATCTCGGTCCGGGGCCTGACCCACCGCTATCCCGCGCCCGAGGGCACGCTCGCCGTGCTGGAGGGCGTGGACCTCGACGTGCCGGCCGGCGGCTACGTGACGGTGACCGGGCCCTCCGGTGCCGGCAAGTCCACGCTGCTGTCCGTCCTCGGCGGCCTGGAGGTGCTGCAGGAGGGCTCGGCCAGCGTCGGCGACGTCGACCTCGCCGGCCTGGCCGGGGACGAGCTGGCGGCCTACCGGCGGACCACGGTCGGCTTCGTGTTCCAGCACTTCGGGCTGCTGGAGGCGCTGACCGCAGCCGAGAACGTCGAGCTGGCCGCCGTGCTGGCCGGGGTGGCGCCGGGCGCCCGCCGCCGCCGGGCCGCGGAGCTGCTGGACGCGGTCGGGCTGGCCGACCGGGCCCGCCACCAGCCGCTGCAGCTCTCGGGAGGCGAGCGCCAGCGGGTGGCGATCGCCCGGGCGCTGGCCAACCGGCCGCGGCTGCTGCTGGCGGACGAGCCCACCGGCAACCTGGACGAGGCCTCCGCCGCCGCGGTC
>DATBGF010000531.1:0-5459 GCA_036558145.1 Acidimicrobiales bacterium | reverse complement strand
GGCTCCCGGGGCTGGCTGGGCATGACCTGGCCGGTCTCCCACGGCGGCGGCGGGCGCAGCGCGCTGGAGCGGTTCGTCGTGTTCGAGGCCCTGATCGGCACGGGCGCCCCCATCGCCGCGTCCTGGTTCGCCGACCGGCAGATGGGCCCGTCCCTGCTGGCGTTCGGGACCGACGAGCAGCGGGCGCAGTGGCTACCCGGGATCATCGCCGGCACGTCCATGTGGTGCATCGGCATGAGCGAGCCCGACGCGGGGTCGAACGTGGCCGGGATCCGCACCCGGGCCGAGCGTGACGGCGACGAGTGGGTGGTCAACGGCCAGAAGATCTGGACCTCGGGGGCGGCGTCCGCCGACTGGTGCTACCTGATCTGCCGCACCGACCCCGACGCCCGGCCGCACGAGGGCCTGTCCGAGTTCGTGCTGGACATGGGTACCCCGGGCGTGTCGGTGAAGCCGATCCTGGACATGACCGGGAGCCGCCACTTCTGCGAGGTGTTCTTCGAGGACGTGCGGGTGCCCGCGGCCAACCTGGTGGGCGAGCTCAACGGCTCGTTCCGCCAGGTCATGCGGCAGATGGAGCACGAGCGGGGCGGGATCGACCGGCTGCTGTCCAACCGGCGGCTGTACGAGGACGTGCGGCCCCGCGCCGACACCGGCGACGCCCGGGTGCGCCAGGAGCTCGCCGCCATCGAGTCCGGCTACCGCATCGGCCGGCTGCTGGTGATCCGCGAGACCCTCGGCCAGGCGCCGCCCCAGTTCTCGGCGGCCACCAAGACCTTCTGCACCGAGCTCGAACAGCGCATCGCCGGCTTCTGCACCCGGGTCATGGGGCCCGAGGCGCTGCTGGCCGAGCCCGGCCTCGCCTACCGGGTCAGCCGGGCCGTCTGCTACGCCCCCGCCTACACGATCATGGGCGGGACCAGCCAGATCCTGCGCAACATCCTGGGCGAGCGCACGCTCGGCCTGCCCCGCGAGCCGCGCTAGCTCCCGACGCGGCGCACCGGGGGCAGCGGGTTCCGCTCGACCGGGGTGACCTGGACCGCGGCGTCCACGATGGCGACGCCGCCGGGCGAGAGGATCACCGGGTTCAGCTCCAGGCCGGTCAGCTCGGGCACGCCGTCCACCAGGGCGCCCACCCGCAGCAGCAGGTCCTCCAGGCGTTCACGGGACGCACCGGGCGGCGGACCGCCGGGCAGGCCGGCGACGAAGCGCCGGGCCTCGGCGTCGGTGAGGGGCAGGACGTGGGCGCTCGTCGCTCCCATGCCGGTCGCCGCGCCGCCCGGGCCCACGGTGACCACAGGGCCGACCAGCGGGTGGCCCGAGACCGCCACGGCCACGTCCAGGCCGGGCTCGACCATCGGCTGCACGACGACGGGCCAGGCCGCGTCGCCCAGCGCCGCGCACATCCGGTCCAGCCGGGCCCGCAGCTCGGCCTCGTCGTGAACGTCGAGCGCCACGCCGCCCGCCTCGGACTTGGCCTGGCGGGCCCGCTGCACGACCTTGGCCGCCACCGGGTAGCCCAGCTCCGGGGCCGCGGCCGCGGCGCCCTCCACGTCGTCGACCACCGCGGACGGCGCGGTGGGAAGCCCACCCGCCGCCAGCAGCTCGTACGCCTCGGCCGCGGGCAGCCAACCCTCGCGGCCCGCGGCCAGGGCCCGGGCTGCGGCCGGGTCGCAGCCCTCGGGGACCACCACCGCGCCCTCGGGCTCGGCCTGCCACCGGGCGTACCGGCTGACCAGGCCCAGCGCGTAGGCGGCGTCGTCGGGGAAGTCGAACACCGGGACGCCGGGCTGGTCCGGGACCGGCACGACCGGCGGGTGCTCCCCGAACACGCAGGCCACCAGCGTCTTGGCCGGGGCCTCGGCCCGGGCGGTGGCGATGGCGTCCAGCAGGTCCCGGGTGGACTGGCGCGGTGCCGGGGCGCACACGACCAGCACACTGTCGACGCCCTCGTCCGCCAGGAGCGTCGTGATCGCCCGCACGAGGTCTTCCGGACCGGCCTCGAAGCCGAGGTCGACGGCGCTGGCCCGGACCCGCACGGCGCCGCCTCCGAGGGCCTGGCTGCCCGGGCCGAGCGCGGCCAGCGTCAGGCCGGCGTCCACGCAGGCGTCGGCGGCCAGGGCCACCGACCCGCCGCCGTTGCCGACCAGCGCCACCCGGTCGCCCCCGGGCAGGGGCTGGGACACCAGCAGGCGGGCCACGTGGAGCTGGGCCGCCAGCGTGTCGACCCGCAGGATGCCGGTCTGGGACACCAGCGCCTCCAGCGACTCGGCCGGGGCGTCGTCGCCCTCGCTCGGGTAGGCGCGGGCCGCCCCGCCGCTCTTGACCGCCACGATGGGCTTGGTGTGTGACACCTCGCGGGCGATGCGGCTGAACTTGCGGGCGTTGCCGAAGGATTCCAGGTAGAGCAGCACGACCCCGGTCCGCTCGTCGCCCGCCCAGTACTGGAGCAGGTCGTTGGCGGACACGTCGGCCCGGTTGCCGATGGCGGCGAACGACGATGCCCCCAGGCCCGCCTCGCCGATGCGGTCCAGCAGGGCGCCGCCGATGGTCCCCGACTCCGACAGCAGCGCCACCGGCCCCCGCCGCACGTTGGGCGTGGCGAACGTGGCGTGCAGGCGCACCTCCGGATCGGTGTTGATCACCCCGAGGCAGTTGGGCCCGAGCAACCGGATGCCGAAGCGGCGGGCCGCCCGCAGCGCCGCAGCCGACAGCGCCGCGCCCTCCGGTCCGGACTCGGCGAAGCCGGCCGTGATGACGATGGCGGCCTTGACCCCCTTGCGGCCGCAGGCGGACAGGGCGTCGGGCACCTCGGCCGCCGGCACCACCACGACCGCCAGGTCCACTGGGCCCTCGATCGCCTCGACGCTCGGCGAGGCGGGCACGCCGGCCACGTGGGAGGCATTGGGGTTGACCGGGTACACCGGCCCGGAGAACTCGTGCAGCAGCAGGTTCCGCAGCACGGCGTGGCCCACGTTGCCCCGCTCCCGGCCCGCGCCGATCACCGCCACCGAGCGCGGGGCCAGCAGCAGGCGCACCGACTCGGCCTCCGCCCGCTGCGCCCGCGCCGCGACCGCGGCCTCGGCCTCGGGGGTCGGCTGGAGGTCGAAGTGGACCTCGATCACGCCCTCGTCGAACTTGCTGCGCAGCTCGAAGCCGGCCTTGCGGAACACGGCCGTCATCCGCTGGTTGGTGGGCAGCACGGTCGCCGTGAACGAGCTGATCCCGGCCCGGCGCGCCGCCACGACCAGGTACTCCAGCAGCACTGTGGCGATGCCCCGGCCGCGGTGGCGGTCGTCCACGAAGAAGGCGATCTCGGCCTCGGAGCGCAGCGGCCAGCGGTCGTAGCGGGCCACGCCCACCATGGCGTCGTCCCGCAGCACCACGAACGCCATGCGGTCCACGTAGTCGACGTGGGTGAGGTGGTGGACCTCCTGGTCGCTCAGCCGCGGGTGGGGCGAGAAGTAGCGGAAGTAGATGCTGTCCGGGGACTGCAGGGAGTGGAACGCCACGATGCGGCCGGCGTCGTCGGGCCGGATGGGGCGGATGCGGACGGTGCCGCCGTCGGACAGCACGACGTCGGCGTCCCACTCGGGCGGGTACGCCGGCGGGATCGGCACCTCGCTGGTGGTGGTCACAGCATCGGGCACGGCATCGGTCAGGCCGTCGGTCACCGCGCCCGAGGGTAGAGCGCAGGGGGCGATCCGGGGAGCATGTCGCAGCGCGCTAGCGTCGGGTCGGGCCTCCGGGCGACGCGGCGGAGCTACGGCGGAAGGAGATGTGGTGAACCGCTGGTGGACATCTATGGGCGCGCTCGTTGTCCTGCCGGCCCTGCTCGGGGCCTGCGCGCAGCCCGCGAAGGACGAGCTGCTGCACGGCGGGCTGGTCCCCGTGGGCGATCACTCCGCCCCCCGCGGCCCCGACCCGGCCAGCGACCCGAGCGCCCTCGCCGAGCAGGCCACCGAGGACGTCAGCGCCTACTGGCGGGTGACCTACCCCGAGGTCTACGGCGGCGACTTCGAGGAGCTCGCGGGCTTCTACCCCTACGGGCCGAACACCGATCCCCCGCCCTGCGGCAACCCCCCGCCGTCCTACGAGGAGATCGCCGACAACGCCTTCTACTGCGACGGCGACGACATCATCGCCTGGGACGAGGCCAGCTTCATCCCCTACATGAACGAGACCTTCGGCAGCTTCACGGTCCCGATCGTCATCGCCCACGAGTTCGGCCACGCCATCCAGGCCCGGGCCGGCGCGGTCGACCGCACGGTCGACCTCGAGCTGCAGGCCGACTGCTTCGCCGGGGCGTGGACCGCGTGGGTGGCGGACGGTGACGCCCCGGCCTTCACGCCCGACGACGTGGACCTGGACAGCGCGGTGGCGGGCATGACCGCCATCCGTGACGCGCCCGGCACCAGCCCCGACGAGGCGTTCGCCCACGGCAGCGCCTTCGACCGGGTCACCGCGTTCCAGGACGGCTTCGAGAACAGCGCCGAGGGCTGCTCGACCTACGACGACCCGGACGTGGACCGGGACACCGTCGAGCTCCCGTTCGATCCCTCGGACGACACCAACGGCGTCGAGGGCGGCAACATGGTCCTGGAGGACGGCCCCGACGCGCCCGACGGCATCGGTCTGCTGACCCGCCTCGTGACCGACCTCAACCTGTTCTACGGCGAGGTCTTCACCGAGCTGGGCGACGAGTGGGTGCCGGTCGACGACCTGGTCCTCGTGGACCCGGACGAGGACTCGATCGAGTGCGACGGCGAGCGGCTGTCCGGTGACGAGCTGGAGCTCCACGGGCTCTACTGCGCCGACGAGAACGTCGTGGTGCTGGACGGCGGCACGCTGGTCCACGAGCTGTCCGCCATCGGCGACTTCGCGGTCGGGGCGGAGGTGGCCCGGCTGTGGGCGCAGGCCGCCCAGGTCCAGCTGGGCGTGAGCGACGACGACCAGGCGGGCCTGCAGGCCGACTGCCTGACCGGCGTGTGGAGCATCTCGCTCAGCGACCCCGAGAGCACGCCGGACTCCGACCTGTCCACCTCGCCGGGCGACCTCGACGAGGCGATCCAGGGCATCGTCGCCTTCGCCAACCTGAACGACGAGCAGGTCGGCACCGCCTTCGAGCGCACGGACGCGCTGCGCACCGGCTACCGCGAGGGCTACCACGGCTGCGAGGACTACGCCCCGCTCGGGTGAGCCCCGAACCGACCTCTACCGGTCGGACGAGCCGCGGCGGGCCTTGCGCGACTCGCGCCAGGCGAGCGCGCCGATCACGCCCACCCCCGCCAGGATCCCCACGAACACCGCCAGCTGCAGGGCGCCGCCCCGGTCCCCGGCTTCGGTCGGCTCGTGCCCCGAGTTGGGCTCCGGGATGATCCCGCCCGGCGGGAGGGGGACGACGCTGGTGCTGGTGGTGGTGCCGTCGCCGCCCTCCTGGCCGTAGGCGGCCGGAGCGG
>DATBGF010000530.1:0-2333 GCA_036558145.1 Acidimicrobiales bacterium | reverse complement strand
GCGGCGCGAGCTCGGGTACCGCCGCTTCTTCGACATCGACACGCTCGCCGGCCTGCGCATGGAGGACCCCGAAGTGTTCGCGGACACCCACGAGCTGGTCCTGCGCTGGGTGGACGACGGCGTGGTGGACGGCCTGCGCATCGACCACCCCGACGGGCTGCGAGACCCCGAGCAGTACCTCAACCGCCTGGCCGGGGCCACGGGCGGGGTGTGGACCGTGGTGGAGAAGATCCTCGAGCCGGGTGAGGACCTGCCGGACCCGTGGCCCGTCGCCGGCACCACCGGCTACGACCGGCTGGGGGTGATCGGCGGGCTGTTCGTCGATCCCGCGGGCGAGGCGCCGCTCACGGCCGCCTACGGGGAGCTCACGGGGGCGCCGACCGATCTGGCCGAGGTCGTCCACGAGGCCCGCGCCCTGGCGGTGCGCGAGCTGCTGCGGGCCGACCTCGACCGGCTCACCGCGCTGGCGGTCGAGATCTGCGAGGGCCGGCGCCACCAGCGCGACCGCACCCGGGGCGAGCTGCGCGACGCGGTGGCCGAGCTGCTGGCGGCCTTCGCCGTGTACCGGACCTACGTGCGGGCCGAGGCCGGCGTGGTGCGAGCCGGGGACGTCGCCCGTATCGACGCCGCCCGGGACGAGGTGGCCGGGCGCCGGCCGGACATCGATCCCGACCTGCTCGGCTTCCTGGCCGACCTGCTGGCGCTGCGGGTGGAGCACCGCACGCCGCTGGAGGACGAGTGGGTCATGCGCTTCCAGCAGCTGACCGGTCCGGCCATGGCCAAGGGCGTCGAGGACACCGCGTTCTACCGCTACACCCGGCTGCTGGCGCTGAACGAGGTGGGTGGCGACCTCGCCCGCTTCGGCGTGGGGACCGCTGAGCTCCACGCCGCCAACGCCGCGGCCCACGACCGCTGGCCGAGCGCCATGACCGCGCTCTCCACCCACGACACCAAGCGCTCGGCCGACGTTCGGGCCCGGCTGGCGCTGCTGTCGGAGATCCCGGACCGCTGGGCCGAGGCCTGCGGGCGCTGGCTGGACGCCTCGGCCCGCCACTGGGTGGGCGGCGAGCCCGACCGCCACGCCCAGCACCTGCTGTTCCAGACCCTGGTCGGCGCCTGGCCCGTGGAGCCGGACCGGGCGGTCGCCTACCTGGCCAAGGCGACGAAGGAGGCGAAGCAGCGCACGTCGTGGACGCAGCCCGACCCCGACTACGACACCGCCCGCGACGGGTACGTGGCCGCGGTGCTCGCCGACGCCGCGCTGACGGCGGACGTGGAGGCGTTCGTGACGCCGCTGGTCGGCCCGGGCCGGACCAACGCCCTGGCCCAGGTCGCGCTGCAGCTGACAGTGCCGGGCGTGCCCGACACCTACCGGGGCGACGAGCTGTGGGACCTGAGCCTGGTCGACCCCGACAACCGCCGCCCCGTCGACTTCGACCGGCGCCGGCGGCTCCTGGCCGAGTTGGCCGCGGGCGGCCTCGGGGCCGCGGACCTGATGGCCCGGGCGGACGAGGGCCTGCCCAAGCTCGCCCTGGTGCGGGCGGCGTTGCACCTGCGCCGCCGCCGGCCCGAGGCGTTCGGGCCGGGTGAGGCCGGCGCCTACCTGCCCCTGGCGTTCGTGGGTGCGGCCGCGGCCCACGCGGTGGGGTTCACCCGGGGCGGCGCGGTGGCGGTGGTCGTCCCCCGGCTGGTGCTGGGGCTGGACGCCCGCCACGGGTGGGAGGGCACGACGGTGACGCTCCCGCCCGGTCCCTGGACGGACGTGGTGACGGGAGCGGAAGTGGCGGGCGGGCCGGTCCCGCTGGGGGACCTGCTCGGCGACTTCCCGGTGGCGATGCTGGAGGCCGCCGGGCCGTGAGGGTCGAGGTGTGGGCCCCGCGCGCGTCCCGCACGGTCGAGGTCGTCGTGGGCGATCGGCGCACCGCGCTGGCCCGGGGCGAGCGGGGCAGCTGGTCCGCGGAGGTCGCCGGGCTCGGGCCGGGCGGCGACTACGGCTTCTCGCTGGACGGCGGGCCCCCGCGACCCGATCCCCGCTCCCGCCATCAGCCCCACGGCGTGCACGGGCCGTCCCGGGTGGTCGATCCCGGCGCGTTCGCCTGGACCGACCGGGACTGGCACGGCTTCGACCTGGCCGGCGCGGTGCTCTACGAGATCCACGCCGGCACGTTCTCGCCCGAGGGCACGTTCGACGGCGCCGTCGCCCGCCTGGACCACCTGGTGGACCTGGGCGTCGACGCGGTCGAGCTGATGCCGGTGGCCGAGTTCCCCGGCCGGCGGGGCTGGGGCTACGACGGCGTCGACCTGTGGGCGCCGCATGATGCCTACGGCGGGCC
>DATBGF010000529.1:0-12796 GCA_036558145.1 Acidimicrobiales bacterium | reverse complement strand
CCGCCGTCGTGGTTCACGTACCCGTCACGGCCCGCCGGCCTCTACCGGGTGACGCAGGGCGTCCACGTCGCCAGCGGCGTGGCGTCGATCCCGCTGCTGCTGGCCAAGCTGTGGACGGTCTACCCCCGCTTCACCGAGTGGCCGCCGGTGCGGTCGGTGCTCCACGGCGTCGAGCGCCTCGCGCTGCTGCCGCTCGTCGGCGGCGGCCTGTTCCTGCTGTTCTCGGGCGTCGCCAACGTGGCCCGCTGGTACCCGTGGACGTTCTTCTTCCCCCGGGCCCACTTCTGGGCCGCGTGGATCACCATGGGCGCCCTCGCGGTCCACATCGGCGCCAAGGCCGCGACCACCCGGGCCGCGCTCCGCCGCCGGCCGGCCGAGCACGACACGGCCGCCGACGCCGACCGCCGCGGCTTCCTGGCCGGCATCGCCGGCGCGGCCGGCGTGCTCGTCGTCGCCACCGCGGGCGGGACCGTCCCGGCGCTCGGCGGCCTGTCCGCCCTGGCCCAGCGACGGCCCGGCGTCGGGCCGCAGGGACTTCCGGTGAACAAGACCGCCGCGGCCGCGCACGTCGCCGATGCCGCCCGGGACCCGGGCTACCGCCTCGTCGTCGAGGGCGCCGTGGACCGGCCGCTGGCCCTCGGCCTGGACGACCTCCGGGCCCTGCCCGCCCGCGAGGCCACCCTGCCCATCGCCTGCGTGGAGGGCTGGAGCGCCTCGGCCCGCTGGCGCGGCGTGCCGGTCCGGGACCTGCTGGACCGGGCCGGCGCCCGGCCCGGCGCCACGGTGACGGTCGAGTCGCTCCAGCAGGGCGGGCGCTACCGCCGCTCTGAGCTGGCCGGCTCCCAGCTCCACGATCCCGACACCCTGCTGGCCCTCGACCTCGACGGCGAGCCGCTCCACCTCGATCACGGCTACCCCGTGCGGCTCATCGGGCCCGGGCGCCCCGGGGTGCTCCAGACCAAGTGGGTGGCCCGGCTGGTGGTCCGATGACCCCGCCGACAAGCACGACCTCATCACGCGGCCTGCTGGTCGGGCTGGCGGTCGGCGTCCCGGTGATGGCCTACGGCGTCCGCGGCGCCCTGGTGGACGCGGCCGACACCCACCCCGCCGAGCTGGGCCGCTGGATCGTCGGCTCCGCCGTCATCCACGACGCGGTACTGATCCCGCTGGTGGCACTGGCCTCCTGGGCGCTGCGCCGGGTCACGCCGGCGGGCTGGTGGCCCGCGGTCCGGGCCGGGGCCGCCACGACCGGCGTGCTCGCCCTCGTGGCCTGGCCGGTGGTCCGGGGCTACGGCCGCAGCCCCGGCAACCCGTCGCTGTTCCCCCGCGACTACGGGCTCGGGCTGGCGGTCACGCTGGCGGCGGTGTGGCTGGCGACGGCGGCCATCGGTGGCGCTCTGTGGCTTCGTCGGCGGGGTAGAAGCTCTCGATCCGCAGCTCCTGGGCCGTGATGTCGAGCGGGGTCCCGAGCGAGGTGACCATCGTGAAGTAGCTGAGCCTGAGCCCGTCCTTGGCGAACACGATGGGCAGCATGGGCGTCGGCGCCAGCACGAAGTCCGGGCTGCGCCACGCCTCGGGCACGCCCGGCCGGGCCAGCGCCTCGTCCAGGAGGTCCAGGGTCTCGAGGTCGGCGGTTCCCGCCACCGCTTCCCGGTGCACCCGCTGGATCAGCATCTCGGCCACCACGTCCCAGTTGGCGACGTGAGGTCGCAGGCCGTCGGGATCGAAGATCAGCCGCACGAAGTTGGCCGGTCGGGGTGGCGGCCCGCCCAGCAGCCAGCCGAGCAGGGCACGGGCCGGCTCGTTGGCGATGACGGTGTTCCAGTGCCGGTCCTTCACCACGGCCGGGAACGGGCTGTGGTGGTCGAGGATGCGGTCGACGGCGGCCCGCACCGGGGCCATGGCCGGCGCGTCCAGGTCGGCCTCCGGGTAGACGGGAGCGTGGCCCGCGGCCAGCAGCATCTGGTTGCGCTCGCGCAACGGCACGTCGAGCGCCCGGGCCAGGGTGAGGACCATGGCCGCGCTGGGCCGGGAGCGGCCGCTCTCCACGAAGCTGACGTGGCGCGGCGAGACCTGGGCCTCGCTGGCCAGGGCCAGCTGGCTCATGCGCCGCACGCCCCGCCAGTGGGCCAGGAGCTGTCCGACCGGGGCGGTGGCCACGGCCTCATCGTACGGATCGACCGGCGCGGCGCACTTCCCTCCGGGGGAATTGAGATGCAACCCTCCCGGCCCGATGGTGGGCGCCATGACCACCTTCCCCGTCCACACCATCGACTCCGCTCCCGACGACGCCGGCGACGTCCTCAAGGCCGTCGAGGCCCGCGTCGGCTTCCTCCCCAACCTCGCCGGGGCCATGGCCGGCTCGCCGGTGCTCGTCACCGCGTTCGCCGACATGCAGCCCACGCTGGCCCGCGCCACGCTCACGGGCCTGGAGCGCGAGGTCGTGGCGCTCACGCTCAGCCGCGCCAACACCGCCGAGTACCCGCTCGCCGCGCACGGCCGCTTCGCGGTGAAGCAGGGCGGCAGCCCCGAGCTCGTCGACGCCGTCTGTGCCGGCGACACGCTCCCGGACCCGCGGCTCGACGCTCTCGCCACCTTCAGCCGGGTCATGATCCAGACCCGCGGGCACGTGCCCGCTCCCGCCCTCGACGCCTTCGTGGCCGCGGGCTTCACCGCCGAGCAGGCGCTGGAGGTCGTGGCGCAGCTGGGCTATACGACGATGGCGAACCTGGCGGCCAACCTGGCCCGGCCGCCCCTCGACGACGCGTTCAGGCGAACGTCCTGACCAGGTCGAGGACGGCCTCGGCGTCGGGCCCCTCGGCCTCGAGGTCGCTCTCGGCGCCGGGGATCCTCCGGCCCGCGACCTGGCAGAGCTCCAGGGCGTCCCCCTCCACCGTCGTGAGGGGGGCGTCCTCGGCGTCGTCGGCCTCGAAGGTCCACAGGTCGCCGCTCGGGGCCCGCAGCCGGAACACGACGGGTCCCGCCAGGCTGCGGCCGGCCGACGCGAAGGCGTAGGGCAGCGTGCGCCAGGCCAGGCGGGCGATGTGCCACAGGCGATCGGTGGGCTCCAGCTCGACGCCCAGTCCCCCGGCGACGTCGCCGGTGTGGATCCAGCACTCGGCCAGCCGCGTGCTGGCCAGGGTGCGGGCCGACAGCTCGCCCACCACCCAGGTGACCTTGCGGCTGAGGTCGCCGGCCTCGAACGCCTCGACCAGATCGCCGGCCCCGGTGCGCCAGCGCTCGAACACCTCGGCGCCCGACGCTCCCCGCTCGCGCTCGACCATGAGCCCGGCACCTTCGTCGACGTTGGTCGCCCCCGCCTCCACCATGACCTCGGTCCAGCCGGACAGGCGGCCCTCCAGGCTGGCGAGCGCCATGTCGTCGGTCTGGGCCAGGTGGAGCACGACGTCGCTGACGCTCCACCCCTCGCAGCGCGACGGCGTCTGCCATCCCGCCTCGTCCAACCCGCCCACCAGGCCCGCGAGCTCCGCGTGCTGATCCGCCAACGCCGTGACCACCCGATCCACGGGCGGGACTCTAGCTAGCTGCGCTGGAGCTCGGCGTTGACACCTTGCTGGATGGCGGTGTCCAGCTCCTCGTCGCGGGCCTCCTGGCCGTCGGAGCCGGGCACCGCCACGAAGTCGGTCCCCTCGGTCGTGCGGACGCCGCGCATCGCGGCGCGACCCCACAGGCCGGCGCCGAGGGCGGCCACGGCGCCGAGGGCGATGCTCCAGCGGGCGCCGTACTCCTCGGCCACATAGCCGACGATGGGGCCGCCCACCGGGGTGCTGCCGAGGAACAGCATGGCCTGCAGCGCCAGCACCCGGCCCCGCATCTCGGGCGCGGCCTTGGTCTGGACGATGGCGGTGGAGGACACGAGGAACGTGATCGACGTCAGCCCCAGGGCCAGGCCCAGGACCAGCGCCACGCCCACGTTGGGAGCGAAGGTCATGGCGGCCAGGGCGACCCCGTAGCCCAGGGCCGCGCCGCTCACCCGGTGCACGCCCACATGGGTGCGCCGGGCGAAGACGAGCGCGCCCACCAGCGACCCGATGCTGACCACCGAGAACAGCAGGGTGAACGTGGCGTCGGACCCGCCCAGGTCGCGGATGGTGAACAGCGGGAACACGGTCGGGAAGTTGTAGGACAGCGTGCCGACCACGGCCATCATCACCATGGGCACGAACAGCTCGGGCGACTGGCGCACATAGCGCAGCCCTTCCCGCACCTGGCCCTTGGCCTTGGGCGCGAGGGGCGGCGGGCGCAGCTCGGACGGCCGCATCATCCACAGCCCGGCCAGCACCGCCAGGTACGACAGGCCGTCGCCCAGGAACGCCCAGCCGAAGCCGACGGTGGTCACCAGCAGGCCGGCCAGCGCCGGGCCCACCACCCGGGACGAGGTCATCAGCGCGCTGTTGAGGCTGACCGCGTTGTTCATGTCCTCGGGCGGGACCATCTCGACCACGAAGCTGCGCCGGGTCGGGTTGTCGAAGGCGTTGCACACGCCGCCGAACATGGCGACCAGGTAGATCGCCTCCACGGGCGGGTTGCCGGAGAACGCCAGCGCCGCCAGCACGAAGGACTGCACCATGGCCAGCGTCTGCACGATCAGGAGCAGGCGGCGTTTGTCGGAGCGGTCGGCGATCAACCCGGCCCACGGCCCCAGCACCAGGATGGGCCCGAACTGCGCCGCGGCCAGGATGCCGAGGGCGATGCCGCTGTTGGTGATCTTGAGGACGAACAGCGTCTGGGCGACCAGCGTCAGCCAGTTGCCGACCTGGGAGATGAGCTGGCCGTAGAAGAACAGGCGGAAGTTGCGGTAGCGCAGCGACCGGAAGATCTCGTTGGCGGCGGTCCGCACCGACCTCACGAAGGGTCCTGCCGGGTCAGGGCGTCGAGGGCGTCGAGGGCATCGGCCAGCTGCGCCCGCCGGGTCTCGTCCAGCTGGGCCAGGCGGGCGGCCAGCCACACGTCCTTGCGCTGGCGGACCTCGCCCAGCAGCGCCGCTCCGGTGTCGCTGATGCTCACCCGGGCCACGCGGCGGTCGCTGGGATCGGCCCGGCGCACGACGAGGCCCAGCTCCTCCAGCTTGCCCACGACCTTGGTGACGGTGGGCGGGGCCACCTGCTCGTGGTCGGCGAGCGCGCCCAGCGTCATCGGACCGTGGTTGTCGACCGAGGTGAGGGCGGAGAGCTGGCTGGGGGACAGGCCGGTGTCGCCCTGGCGGCGCAGCAGCCGGGCCAGCCGGGTGGCGCTGATGCGCAACTGGGCGGCCATGGCGCCGACGTCCACCGCCTCGGGGTGGGTGATGTCGGCGTCGCGAACCATGAGCTGCATCCTACCGACGAATATTTAGTTTGGCTAACGAATTGAACCGCGTACGGATCGTCTTGACATCACGTGAATTTGGCCGAACAGACGTGCGCCCATCGGTGTCTTGGGCTAGAACGAGAGGACCACCCGGTGGCTTCGGCCACCGTCGCGAGGCTCCCTCCTGGTCGACACGGTGCATCCGAGAACTCCCGAGAGCCCCCGGAGGGCCGTCGATGGTTCGCCGACTGCGTGATCGCCAAGAGTGGAAGTTCTTCGCGGCCCTCCCCCGCGCCGACCGGCCCCTCGCGTACGCCTGGTGGGTCGTGCTGCTGGGCCGGGGCCTCGTCCCCGCCCTGTTCGCCATCGCCATGGGTGCCCTGGTGGGCGCGGTGCAGGCGGGCAACGACCTGGCGGCGCCGCTCGCCTTCGTCGGCGTCGTCTTCGTCCTCGGCCAGGTGCTCACCCCGCTGCACCAGGCCATCGGGGCCAACCTCGGCGACCGGCTGTCGGCCTGGCTCTACGACCGGCTGACCGAGGCGTGCGTCGAGCCCCCGTGCATGGCGCACCTCGAGGACCCCGAGCTGGCCTCCGACCTCACCATGGCCCGCGACTTCGACATGGGCATGAGCGGCCCGCCCATGTCGATCAGCATGGACTTCATCGCCTCCGGGCTGGTCGAGCTGCTGGGCGGCATCTCCTCGGCGGTCGTCCTGGCCGCCTACGCCTGGTGGGCGCCGCTGATCCTGGGCGGCGCGTGGGCCTCGACCCACTGGCTGCTGCGCGAGAGCGCGGTGTGGAAGGACCGCAACACCGACGACGTGCGCCAGGCCCAGCGTGACGCGGACTACGCCTACCGCCTGGCGGTCGACCCGCCCGCCGCCAAGGAGCTGCGCCTGTTCGGGCTGGTGGGCTGGACCATCGAGCGCTTCGTGTCCCGCCGCCGCCACCTCTACGAGCTCCAGCACCGCGCCACCCGCCTGCGGGAGCGGCCCCTGGTCTGGTGTGTCCTGCTGGTGACCGTGGCCAACGTGGCGGTCTTCTGGACCCTGGCCGACGCTGCCGCCGACGGTCGCCTCGGGCTCGACCGGGTCGTCGTGTTCGCCCAGGTGGCGGTGGGCACGTCCATGATCGCCTTCGGCGGGCTCAACTGGGCGCTGGACGGGGCCTCGGCGCCGGTTGCGGCGGTGCTGCGCCTCCGGGAGGCCATGGCCCCGAAGGGCGCGCTGCGCCCGGGCAACCGGCCGGCCGCGGGCATGCCGGCGTCGGAGATCAGCTTCCGGGACCTGACCTTCGCCTACGAGACGGGTGACCGGCCGGTCCTCGACGGCTTCGACCTCACCATCCCGGCCGGCTCGTCGCTCGCCATCGTCGGCCAGAACGGGGCGGGCAAGACCACGCTGGCCAAGCTGCTCTGCCGGCTGCACGATCCCCAGGGCGGCGCCATCACGGTCGACGGGGTGGACCTGCGTCAGCTCGACCTGGACGAGTGGCGGCAGCGGGTCACGGCCGTGTTCCAGGACTTCATCCGCTTCGAGCTCACGCTGCGGGAGAACGTCGCCCCCGCCGGGGCACCCGACGAGGACATCCTCGCCGCGCTGGAGCAGGCGGGCGCCCACGACCTCGCCGGCCTCGACACCGTGCTGTCCCGGGGCTACGAGGGCGGCACCGACCTGTCCGGCGGGCAGTGGCAGCGGGTGGCGCTGGCCCGGGCGCTGTGCGCGGTGCGCACAGGTGCCGGTGTGGTGCTGCTGGACGAGCCGACCGCCCAGCTCGACGTGCGGGGCGAGGCCGAGATCTTCGAGCGGATCCTGGCCGCCACCAGGGAGTGCACGACCATCCTCATCTCGCACCGGTTCTCCACGGTCCGCCACGCCGACCGGATCTGCGTGCTGGAGCACGGCCGGCTGGTCGAGCTCGGCTCCCACGACGAGCTCATGGAGCTGGGCGGCCGCTACCGCACGATGTTCGACCTGCAGGCCAGCCGCTTCGACGGCGACGGCACCGACGGTGACGAGGACGAGGAGGGGGTGACCTTCGATGTCCTTACTTGACGGCAGGGCGACCCCGGACAGGGAGCTCCCCTCGGGGCTGGGCTCGATGTGGCGGCTGGTCAAGCTGGGCTACCGGTCCGAGCCGCGGCTGTTGGTCTACTCCTTCGTCCTCACGCTGCTGGCCGCGCTGCCCGACGCGCTGCTGGCCGTGTGGATCGCCCTGCTGGGCAAGGGCGTGGTGGAGGGCGACCGCACGCTGCTGATGGTGGCGGCGGCCGGCCTGGCCCTCTCCGCCACCGCCACCTGGTTCCTGCGGATCGTGAGCACCCGGGTGTCGCGCACGTTCCGCGACAAGGTCACGGTGGCCCTCGAGGCCCACGTCGCCCGGCTCCAGGCGTCGGTGGCGACGATCGAGCACCACGAGCGGCCCGAGTACCTCGACCGCCTGTCGGTCCTGCGCGAGCAGGTCTTCGTCCTCGACCACATGTACATGTCGCTGTTCACGACCTGCGGCTGGATCCTCCGGCTGGGCGTCACGGTCGTGCTGCTGGCGGCGATCGACCCGGTGCTCGTGCTGCTCGCCCTGTTCGCGGCGCCGACCGTGCTCACGTCCAGCTGGCGGCCCGGGGTCGAGCGCGCGGTCGAGGAGCGCGGCGCGCCGCACGCCCGCCTGGGCCGGCACCTGTTCGTCCTCACGACGACCGCCCCCCCCGGCAAGGAGGTGCGGGTCACCGGCACCGGGCCCGCCCTGGTGGCGCGGCGCCGGGAGGCCTGGGAGGGCTGGCACCGCCCCATCGCCCGGGCCCGCTGGGCCAGCGCCGCCTGGCACACCGTGGCGTGGGCCGTGTTCGGCAGCGCCTACGTGGGCGCGGTCGTCTACGTGGCCGCAGGCCTCGACGCCCCGCCGGGCCAGGTGCTGCTGGTCCTGGCGGCCGGGTCGCGCCTGTCCGCCTACATCGGCGCGGCGGTGGGCGAGATCGGCTTCCTGCGCGGCATCTGGCTGGACGGATCCCGGAGGCTGGCCTGGCTGGAGGACTACGCCGCCTCCTTCGACGTGCACGACGACGTGCCGGTCCCCGCCTCGCTGAGCGAGGGCATCGCGGTCGAGGGCGTGTCGTTCCACTACCCGGGCACCGAGCGGCTGGTGCTGGAGGACGTGAACCTGACGCTGCCGGCGGGCGCGGTGGTGGCGATCGTGGGCGAGAACGGCGCGGGCAAGACCACGCTCGTGAAGCTGCTGTGCAAGATGTACGAGCCCACGTCCGGGCGCATCACCGTGGACGGCGCCCCGCTGGCGGGCATGCCCGCGGATGCCTGGCGTGAGCGGCTGGCCGGCGCGTTCCAGGACTTCTTCCGCTTCGAGCTCGCGGCCCGCCACTCGGTGGGCGTGGGCGACGTCCCCCGCCTGGACGACGAGGTCGCGGTCGCCAGCGCGGTGAGCCGGGCGGGCGCGGCCGAGATGGTCGACGAGCTCTCGTCCGGCCTGGACACCCAGCTGGGGCCGACGTGGCCGGGAGGCGTCGAGGTCTCCTTCGGCCAGTGGCAGAAGCTGGCCCTGGCCCGCGGGTTCATGCGGGACGCCCCGCTGCTGGTGGTCCTGGACGAGCCGACGGCCGCCCTCGACGCCGAGACCGAGCACGCGCTGTTCGAGCGCTACGCGGGCGCGGCCCGCGCCGGCCGCGAGTCCGGCCGGGTGACCATCCTCGTCTCGCACCGCTTCAGCACCGTGCGGATGGCCGACCTGATCGTGGTCCTCGACGGCGCCCACGTGGTCGAGGTCGGACGCCACGAGGACCTCATGGCCCGGCACGGCCAGTACGCGGAGCTGTACTCCATCCAGGCGGCCGCCTACCGCTGAGGCGGGTCACCCGATCCGGGTGGTGCTCCGGCCCGGGCCGGGAGCGAGGCTGCGGGCGTGCTGATCCTCGCGATCCTTGCGTTCGGGTTCCTGTGCGGCTGGCTGGCGCAGATCATCCTCGGCCTGGGCACCAAGCCCGACGGCCGCACCCTGGCGGCCGGGCTGCTCGGGTCCCTGGTGGGCGGCCTGCTCGTCAGCCTGCTGGCGGGCGACGGCCTGGCGCTCAAGTTCAGCGGGCTGATCGGCTCGATCGTGGGCGCCATCATCGTGCTCGCCATCTGGTCCCGGGTTTCCCCCGCGCCGAGCCGCCGCTAGACACTTCGCGATGAGCGAAGCGGACACCGTCACCGCCGCCGACGTCTCCGGCCGCAACCAGGTCGTCGTGGCGCGCGCGGCCAACCTCGCCCGCCGGGTCGGCACCGGGCTCCTGGTCGTGGCCGCGCTGGGCGTGACCGCCTGGGCCTGGATCACGCTCCGGGGGCTGGGGCTGCTCGGCGACTCGTTCCTCGGCTTCGGCCGCAGTCCCTCCGGGCCCGGGCTCGACGATCAGCTCGACGTGGTCGTCGGGTACATGAGCCTGCTGCTCTACTCGTCGCTGGTGGCGGGAACGGGCTTCGGCCTGCGGTTGGCGGCCGACTACACGGTGAGCCGTACCGGCGGGTCCCTCACGGGCCTCCAGGCCGGGGAGCCGCTGTCGACGGACCGCCGCCGGATCTCGCCCTTCGCGGATGGCGGGGACGGCGGCGACGGCGAGCCCTACGGCGAGCCCGAGGCCTAGCTCGCCGACCGGCAGGCGGCGAGGAAGGCGGTGACCGCGGCCGGGTCGCCGCCCGGGTGGTGGTGCACGTAGGTGGCCAGGAGCCGGGGCGTGGCGTAGCCCTCCGGGCCCTCGCCGAAGCGGGCGGTGAGCCGCAGGGCGTCGCCCGGCGGGTCCAGGCGGGAGTAGTGGAACTCGTGGCCCCGCAGCTCGGTGCCCGGAGCCCCCACCGGGCTCGCGACCGTGGTCGTCGCGGTGCGGTAGCCGAGGGTGAGGCGGTCGGTCATCCGCCCCACCGCCGGGATCACGCCGGCCATGGCGTGGCCGTCCAGCTCGCGGGCCAGCCACAGCAGGCCGCCGCACTCCGCCCACGTCGCCAGGCCACGCGTGATCCGCTCCGCCGCATCGGCCAGCAGCGGGCGGTTGGCCGCCAGCTCGGCCGCGAACGTCTCGGGGAAGCCGCCTCCCACCACCAGCCCGTCCACGTCCGCGGGCAGGGCCGGGTCCCGGAGCGGGTCGAAGGGGACCACCTCGGCGCCTCCCGCCACCAGGGCGTCCACCGTGTCGGCGTAGGTGAACGTGAACGCCTCCCCGCCCGCCACCGCCACCCGCACCGGCGGTCCCGGCGGCGGGAGGCGCACGGGCGCGGCCGAGGCCAGGGGCGGGGCGGTGGCCGCCAGCGCCACCACCGCCGCCAGGTCCACCCGCTCGGCCACCGCCGCGCCCAGCGCGTCGAGCGACCGGCGCACGGCGTCGGGCTGCTCCGCCACCGGCACGAGGCCCAGGTGCCGGTCCCGCCACGTGAGCCGGTCGTCGCGCCGCAGGGCGCCCAGCACCGGCAGCCCCAGGGGCGCCAGCGCCTCGCGGAGCACGGTCTCGTGGCCGTCGGACCCGACCCGGTTGAGGATCACCCCGGCCACGCCCACACCCGGGTCGAGGGTGGCGAAGCCGTGGACGATCGCCGCCACCGATCCCGCCATGGCCCCGGCGTCGACCACCAGCACCACCGGCGCCCCCAGCAGCCGGGCCACGTCGGCGGTGGACGACGCCCGGCCGTCGGCGGCCCCGTCGAACAGGCCCATCACGCCCTCCACGACCAGCACGCCCGCCCCCTCGCCGGCGCGGGCGGCCAGCGGGACGATGGCGTCCTCGCCGCACAGCCAGGCATCCAGGTTGCGGGGCGGGCGGCCCGAGGCGAGGGCGTGGTAGCCGGGGTCGATGAAGTCGGGGCCCACCTTGGCCGTGGCCGGCCGGTCCCCCGCGGCCCGCAGCGCCGCGACCAGGCCGGTCGCCACCGTGGTCTTGCCGACGCCCGAGTGGGTGCCCGCCACCACCAGCCGCGGACCGAGCGCCGTCATGGGCGGCCAACCTAGCCCTGGTCCGCCCTATGTAGTGCCCTACGTGGTGGCGTAGGGTCGCCGGCGGTGCTCAAGACCAGTGTCTATCTCCCCGAGGCCCTCAAGGAGCGGCTGGCGGCCGTGGCCCGGGCCACCGGCCGGTCGGAGGCCCAGCTCCTGCGGCTGGCCGTCGAGCGCCTCGTGGCGTCTGAGCCCGCCGGCAACGCCCCCATCGCCCGCCGGGAGGACCCGGTGGCCGCCCGCCACCGCCCCGGTCCGGTCCTGGTGGGCGTGGGCGTCGGCCCCGGCGACCCGGGCCTGGTGACCCGCCGGGCGGTCGAGGTGCTGCGCGACGCCGACCGGGTGGTGGCGCCGTCCACCTCGGCCATGGCCGTGGGCCGGGCCGAGGCGATCGTGCGCGAGGTCGCTCCCGACGTGGCCGTCGAGCGGGTCCCGTTCGTGATGGAGGTGGGGACCGAGGCCCGCGACGCCGCCCTCTCGGCGGCCGCCGCCACCCTGGTCGCCCACCTCGACGCCGGCGAGCGGGTGGCGTTCGTGACCCTCGGCGACCCCAACGTCTACAGCACGTTCTCGTCCCTGGCCGGCGCCGTGCGGGTGTCGCGCCCCGCGGTGCCGGTCGAGGTGGTCCCCGGGATCATGGCCTTCCAGGACCTCGCCGCCCGCTCCGGTACCACGGTCGTCGACGGCACCGAGCACCTGGTCCTCGTCCCCGCCCACGCCAGTGCGGCCGCCGCCGCCCTGGAGGCCGCGGCCGCCGACCCGACGGCCGCCGTGGTCGTCTACAAGGGCGGCGCCCGGATCGGCGCGGTGGCCGCCACCCTGGCCGGCCACGACCGCCTCGACGGCGCGGTGATGGGCGAGCTGCTCGGCCTCCCCGGCGGGCGGGTCGCGCCACTGGCCGAGGTGGCGGACCAGCCGGCCTCCTACCTGGCCACCCTCATCGTCCCCCCGGTGCGGCCGCGGTGACGGCACCGTGATCTCGTTCGTGGGCGCCGGGCCGGGCGCCGCCGACCTGCTCACCCTGCGGGCCGTCGACCGCCTGGCGCAGGCCGACCTGGTGATCTGGGCGTCCTCGCTGGTGCCCGAGACCGTGCTGGCCCACGCCTCCTCGGGGGCCGAGGTGCACGACTCGGCCGGCATGACGTTCGAGGACGTGGTCGCCCTCTACGAGGCCCACCCCGACGCAGCCATCGTGCGCCTCCACTCCGGCGACCTGGCGCTGTACTCCGCCCTCCAGGAGCAGGTCGACTGGTGCCTGGCGCACGACCGCGAGTTCGAGATCGTCCCCGGCGTCGGCTCCCTGGCCGCGGCCAGCGCCGCCGTCGCCCGCGAGCTGACGGTCCCGGCCGTGGCCCAGACGGTGATCGCCACCCGCCTACCGGGTCGCACTGCGGCCTCGATGCCCGCGGGCGACTCGGTCGCGGCCTACGCCGCCCACGGCGCCACCCTGGCGGTGTACCTCTCGGGCGCCCGCGCCGCCCAGCTCCAGGACGAGCTGCTGGAGGGCTACGCCCCGGAC
>DATBGF010000528.1:0-3086 GCA_036558145.1 Acidimicrobiales bacterium | reverse complement strand
CGGTGAACAGGTCGTGGGCGCCCCGCAGCTCGCCGCCGCCCAGCTTGCGCGGCTCGTGGCTCAGGTGGGCCTGCCGACCTCGTAGTCACCTGCGCTGGACGTGACGCGGACCGGCACGGTGACCGGCTTGCCGTCGACGTTGGCCGAGCAGGTGAGCGTGGCCCCCTGGGTGACCTTGATGTTCTGCCCGCAGTTGACGCCGCTGACGTTGGCGAGCCCGTAGTCCTGGGTGAGGATCTTCGTGACACCGGTCTGCAGCGCGGCGCTGTCGAACACCTTCGTGACGAAGAACCCCGGCTTGTAGAAGCCGAGCACCCCCACCGCGATGGCGACGAGCACGACGACGATGCCGAGGATGAGCGGCAGCTTCGACTTCTTCGTGGCCGCCGGTGTCTCCGGCAGCGCCGGATACGCGGCTCCGGCACCGCCCTGGTCCGCCTCGGAGCCCGCGTAGCTCGGGGTGCCGTAGCCCTGCGCCCCGTAGTTCTGGTCGCCGTAGTTCTGCTCGCCGTAGTTCTGGTCACCGTAGTTCTGGTCACCGTAGGTCTGGGCCCCGTACGACTGCGCGTGATCCGGGGCGGCGTAGCTCGGGGTGGCGCCGTGGTCCTGCGCGGCGTAGCCCTGGTCGCCGTACCCCTGGTCGCCGTAGCCGGGCGCCCCGTAGCCCTGGCCGGGCTGCTCCTGCCCGCCGTAGTTCGGAGGCGCGTAGCCCTGGTCGGCGTAGCCCTGCTGGCCGCCGTACTCCTGGCCCGCGTAAGCCTGGGGCCCGCCACCGGGCTGCCCGTACTCCGGCCCGGGACCCCAGCCCTGCTGGCCGTACTGGGGCGGCGGGGGCGGCTGCTGCCCCCAGCCCTGCTGGGGTGGCGGCTGTTGGCCCCAACCCTGCTGGGGCGGCGGGTTCCAGCCCGGCGGGGCCTGCTGCGGGGGCGGCGGCGCGCCGTAGGGCGGCTGCTGGCCGTACTGCGGCGGGGGCGGCTGCTGCCCCCAGCCCTGCTGGGGCGGCTGGCCGGGGAACGGGGGGCCTGCGGGCCCGTGGCCACCCGCCGGGCCGGGCCCGCCGTAGCCGGGGCCGCCCGGCCCCTGGCCGGGCTGGCCGGGCTGGCCGGGCTGGCCGGGCTGGCCGGGCTGCCCTTGGCCGCGGAACACCCGCTGGTCGACGGCCTGGGTGCGGTCGTCATCGTCTTGGTTGCCCGCGGCCTGGAAGGTGCGCGGATCCACCCGCTGTGTTTCGTCGTCCTGCGACGTGGACGCACCCCAGCCACCTGCGGGTTGTTTGCCCCAGGCGGGCGACTCGCCCTGCGAGTCGGCCCGGGGCCCCTCGGGCTCGCTCATGCGTGGTCCCCCCTCGTCTCGATGGGGGGATCCTGGCACACCCGACGCTGCCCGGCACAGAAAATGCCCGGGAGGAGCGCGCTCCTAGGTGCCGACGGCGACCACACCGCGCCGGATTGCGGTCACCGCGTCGGCCGCGGCCTTGCCGACGCCGTCGGCCCGACCGGCCACGTCGGCCACCAGGTCGAGCAGGTCGACGACCTGCCTGCACCAGCGGACGAAGTCGCCCGCGGAGAGGTCGGCGCCGTTCTGCTCGGCGGCCGTCAGCACGGCGGAGAGCGACTCGCCTCGCGCCCATCGGTGCATCGGCCAGGCGAATCCGAGGTCGGGCTCGCGGGTGCGCTCCACCCGGTGCCGCCGCTCGTCGGACTCCAGCTCTGCCCACACGCCGACGGTGGCGGTGAGCGCCGCGGAGACGGCGCCTGCGGGCACGCGCGGCACCGGCCCGAGGTCGCGGCGGGACTCGTAAACCAGCGCCGACACGACGGCGGCCAGGTCGGCGGGCGCGAGCCCGACCCAGACGCCGTGGCGCAGGCACTCGGCGGCGAGCAGGTCGGACTCGCCCCACAGCCGGGCCAGGCGGGCACCGTCGGCGGTGACGGCCTCCCCGTCGAGGTAGCCGCGTTCGGCGAGGACGGCCCGGATGCGGTCGAACGCCCGGGCCAGCGAGTGGGTGGTGGCGCGCACCTTCTGGCGCAGCTGCTCGGTCTCGCGTTCCAGCCGGTTGTACCGCTCCGCCCAGCGGGCGTGCGCCTCGCGGTCGGCGCAGCCGTGGCACGGGTGGGCGCGCAGGGCCCGCTGCAGGGTGGCCAGCTCGGGGTCCTCCGCGGCCGACCCGCCGGAGCGGCGCCGCCCCGGGGTCGGCGCGACGATGCCGGTTTCGCGCAGGGCGGACGCGAGGTCGCGGCGCACGCGCGGCACCCGGTGGTCGACCCGCTTGGGCAGCCGCATCCGGCCTAGCGCGGCGACGGGCACGGGGAAGTCGGCGGTGGACAGGCGTCCGGCCCATCGGTCTTCGGTGAGCACCAGCGGCCGGGGGTCGGCGTCGCCCGCGAGCCCCGGGTCGAGCACGACGGCGAGGCCCGCCCGCCGCCCGACCGGCACGGCGATGACGTCGCCGGGTTTCAGCTTGCGCAGGGCGGACGCGGCGGCGTCGCGGCTGTCGGCGATGCCCTGGCGGGCGAGCGCCTTCTCCCGCTCGGACACGCGACGGCGCAGCGCCGCGTACTCGGCGAAGTCGCCGAGGTGGCAGCGCATCGAGGCCGCGTAGCCCGCGAGGGTCTCGGCGTTGCGCTCGATGCGCCGGGCCAGCCCGACGACGGAGCGGTCGGCCTGGAACTGGCCGAACGACTGCTCGAGCAGCTCACGCGCCGCTTCGACGCCGAGGCGCCCCACCAGGTTGACCGCCATGTTGTAGCCGGGTCGGAACGAGCTGCGCAGCGGGTAGGTGCGGGTGGACGCGAGGCCCGCGACCTGCTCGGGGTCGACGCCGGGCTGCCAGATCACCACCGCGTGGCCCTCGACGTCGATGCTCCTGCGCCCGGCCCGGCCGGTGAGCTGCGTGTACTCCCCCGGGGTGAGCTCGGCGTGGCTCTCGCCGTTGAACTTCACCAAGCGTTCGAGCACCACCGTGCGGGCGGGCATGTTGATGCCCAGCGCCAGCGTTTCGGTGGCGAAGACGACCTTGGTCAGCCCGGCCGTGAACAACTCCTCGACCGTGTGCCGGAAGATCGGGAGCATCCCGGCGTGATGAG
>DATBGF010000527.1:0-4044 GCA_036558145.1 Acidimicrobiales bacterium | reverse complement strand
CGGAGGCGGCGGAGGGACCGGAGGGAGCGTCAGGGTCGGTCTCATCACCTACACCGGCGGGGGCGGCGGCGGCGGTGGGGGCGCGAGCGCTGTCGAACGGGGCAGCGTCCCGCTGATCGTCGCCGGCGGTGGCGGCGGGGGCGGCGGCGAGGGCCAGACGGCGACGAGTGCCCTGGCGGCCGGCAACGGCGGCACCGCCGGGGCCAACGGCGGCAAGGCGACCACCTCCCTGGCCGGCAACGGCGGCACCTGTTGCAGGACCGACAGCCTGACGGGAGGGCTGGGCGAATCGGGTGACAGCGCGGCGGCCACCGGCGGCGGGGGAGGCGGCGGGGGAGGTTACGACGGGACCGCCCGCGGTGGCGGCAACGGTGGCGCCACCGGCGGGCGCCAGACGCTCCCCATCGCGATCGGTGGCTCCGGTGGCGGCGGCGCCGGCGGGCGCTCGTGGCGGAACGGTGCGGTCTACGCCCCGGTCGCTCCGTTCAACGCCGGCGCCGGCCAGGTGGTCCTCAGCTGGGGCTAGGGAGATGGCCCGTATGACCGGCGAGTGAGCTGGGAATATGTCCCTCATCGTAGGATTGCCCGCGCGGAGCGGAGGCGAGTTGGTTTAAGCTCACAAGCGGTCAATCGACCACAGCGCTGGATGATTGCGGGGGGTAATCAGATGCGCAGGTCGTTCGCAGTCCCTGGAGTGGCCGTCCTGCTGGGGGCGCTGACCGTGGTCAGCGCGCCCGGGAGCGGCGCGAGCCCTGGTCAGGCCGGCCCACCGGCACCTGCCGAGGGTGGCATCGTCAGCGACAACGCCACGTCGCAGGACGTCGACAACCGGGTCGGCCAGGTCGAGCCGACCGCGCGCCAGAAGGCGCTCGGTCGGGCCGGCCAGAACCGGGCCCGCTTCAACGCCCTCGGTACGCCGAGCCTCGTCACCGCGGGCGGCGCCGCGCTCGCCACCGGCCTCCCGGCCGACCCTGCGGCCGCGGCGCGCGCCTACATCGACGGGAACCGTGAGCTGCTCGGCATCACGCCGCAGGCGGCCGCATCGCTGAACGTCATCGCCGTCGCGCCCATGGGCGAAGGGGCCGCCGTGGTGTTCCAGCAGCACTTCGGCGACCTCGTGGCCGGCCACGACGGGATCCTCGTCGTCGGCGTCCGCAACGGCACGGTGCCCTACGTCAGCGGCTCGCTGGCCCGCGACTCGGCGCAGCCGGCGCCCGCCACGCTCACGGCCGGCGACGCCAAGCGGATCGCGGCCCGCGACGCCGGCGTCGACGCTCGTCACGTCCAGGACGTCCAGCTGGTCGCCGTCCCGACCCCGTCGGGAGCCCGCGCGGCCTACAACGTGCTCGTCGTCGACGGCGACGCGGCCGAGCCGGTCGGCCTGTCCACCTTCGTCGACGCCCGCGACGGCACCATCCTCGTCCGCGAGGACATCGTCGACCATGCGACCGACGACCCCGAGTGGGAGGTGTTCCCGCTCTCGCCCCCGGTCGACTACTCCTCGACCGACACCCGGGCCCGCTGGTGCTTCAGCCCGATGGTGGGCTGCGACGAGGTCGTCGGCACGTCCGCGTCGCCGCGGGCCTGGGACATCCCCACGTCCAACCAGCGCCAGTCGTCCCAGACCACCCGGGGCAACAACTCCTTCGCGGTCCACAACTGGTTCAGCAACGACCCGTTCTCCGTCGGCACCGAGCTGGCGACGCTCCGGCCGAACCGGGACTTCGCCTACCCCTGGACCAACCAGTGGTTCGAGGACCAGTGCGCGCCGACCACGTTCGACAGCGCGCAGCGCAACGACATCGACGCGGCCCGGGCGAACCTCTTCGCCATGCACAACCGCATGCACGACTGGTCGTACCACCTCGGCTTCACCGAGGCGACCTGGAACATGCAGGACAACAACTTCCAGATCGCCCCCAAGCAGGGCGACCCCGAGCAGGGCAACGCCCAGGCCGGCGGGGTGAGCGGCGGCCCGCCGGACTTCGCCGCCCGCGACAACGCCAACCAGATCACGCCCCGGGACGGCCGCTCGCCGACCACCAACATGTACCTGTGGCAGTCGATCGCCGGCGCGTTCTACGCCCCCTGCGTCGACGGCGACTTCGACATGACCGTCGTCGGCCACGAGTACACCCACGCCATCACCAACCGGATGATCGCCGGGCCGAACGACGGGCTCGCCTCGCCCCAGGGCATGAGCGAGAGCTGGTCCGACCTGATGGCGATGGAGTACCTGAACGAGCACGGCTACGCCCCGGCCGGCCTGCAGGCCTACACGATCGGCCAGTACGTGACGTCGGACGCCGTGGCCGGCATCCGCAACTACAACATGAGCCAGAGCCCGCTGAACTACAGCAGCGTCGACTACGACTTCGTCGGCCTCCAGGTCCACGCCTCGGGCGAGGTCTGGAGCGCGACGAACTTCGACATCCGCTCCGCCATGGTCGACCGCTACGGCGCCGGGACGCCCGAGCTGCAGAAGTCGTGCGCGAACGGGGCCACGCCGGTGGCGTCCTGCCCGGGCAACCGCCGCTGGGCCCAGCTGGTGTTCGACTCGTTCCTGCTCATGGCCCAGAGCCAGGAGAGCCAGGTCGACGCCCGGGACGCGCTGCTCGCGGCCGACCAGATCCGCTTCGGCGGCGCCGACCTCGACATCCTGTGGAACGCCTTCGCCCGGCGCGGCCTCGGCGAGGGCGCGGTCAGCAACGGCGCGGCCGACCCGAACCCGACGCCCAGCTTCGCGTCGCCGTTCGCCACCGAGGCCACGGCCACCTTCGCCCCGGTCGACGAGGCCGGCGCGCCGGTGGCCGACGCCCAGCTGTTCGTGGGCCGCTACCAGGCCCGGGCCGTCCCGGTCGCCGACACGTCGGCCGCCACGCCCCTGGGGGCGTCGGTGGCGCTGACGCCGGGGACCTACGAGTTCGTGGCCCGAGCCCCGGGCCGCGGGCTGCAGCGGCTCGGCCCCGTGACGGTGAGCGCAGGGCAGAGCCTCACCCTCGGCGACCTGCTCCCGGCCAACCTGGCCTCAGCCGCGGGCGGCGCCACCGCCACTGGGGACGGCGTCAACGTGGCCAAGCTGATCGACGACGACGAGGCGACGAACTGGGCCGCGCTGGGTGCGCCCGTCGCGGGCCGCGGGGTCGTGGTGGACCTCGCCGGTGGCCGCCAGACCGTCAGCCGGGTCCAGGTCAGCGCCATGCTCCGCCCGCCTGTGGCCGGCGACGCCGACGCGGGGACGCAGAGCCGGTTCTCCGCGCTCCGCCAGTTCCGGGTCCTGGCCTGCGACGCCACCGTGTCCGGGGACTGCGCCGACGCGGCCGACTTCACGCCGGTCTTCACCAGCGCGGCGGACGCGTTCCCGTCGATCGCCCCCCGGCCGCGGGCACCGGAGCTGATCGTGCGCTCGTTCGCCATGCCCGCCACCGACGCCACCCACCTGCGCTTCGAGGTGGTCACCAACCAGTGCACCGGCGGTCCCGACTACGCAGGCGAGCAGGATGCCGACCCGAGGGCGGGCACCGACTGCACCACCAACAGCCCACAGGCCGGCAACGTCCGGGCCGCGGAGTTCGAGGCCTTCGCCGCCTAGCCGCCTCAGCGGAGCGCGGCCGCGAACCGGTGCCGCTGGTCGTGCCACCAGCGGCGCCGGCGGTCGTACCGTGCGCCGCCCCCGGTCCGGTCCCACATGGCTGTCGCGTTCGGGTCGCCCGCCGCCACGCTGCGCCGCACGGCCGCTTCGACCCGCGCGATGGCGTCGTCCAAGGCCGGGAGCAGCTCGGCCCGGCCGTCCCGGTCCAGCCCGTAGGCGTCGGCGACGACCCGCAGCCGGGCGGGCCGGCCGGCGGGCTGCCAGCTGAGCCGGCCCTGGTCGTACTCGTCCTCGACCGGCACCCAGAGCCGGGCCAGGTGGGCGAGGTCGTAGACGGGCCGGCCCGGGGCCGCGAACTCGAAGTCGAGGAGCGCCACGGCGATGCCGTCGCGGAACACGACGTTGTCGGGAGCGACGTCGTTGTGGCACACGAGCGTCCCGCCCGCAGGGTC
>DATBGF010000526.1:0-4946 GCA_036558145.1 Acidimicrobiales bacterium | reverse complement strand
CGACATGGCGGCGAAGGACACGACCCGGGCGCCGTCCACCAGCCGGTCGAGGTCGGTCAGGTCGAGGTGGCCGTCGGACCGGACGGGGATCCAGCGCAGCTCGATGCCGATCTCGGACACCAGCTGGTGCCACGGCACGATGTTGGCGTGGTGCTCCAGCTCGGTGATGACCACCGGGTCGCCGGCCTTCAGGTGGGCGCGGCCCCAGGCCTTGGCCACCAGGTTGAGCGCCTCGGTGGCGTTCTTGCCGAAGATCACCTCGCGGTCGGACCGGGCGCCGATGAAGCGGGCGACCTTGGCCCGGGCGCCCTCCAGCGCGGCGGTGGCCTCCTCGGCGATGAGGTACGTGCCCCGGTGGACGTTGGCGTTGGACTGCTCGTAGAAGCGGTCGATGGCGTCGAGGACGGCGCGGGGCTTCTGCGACGTGTTGGCCGAGTCGAGGTACACGAGCGGGCGGCCCCGCACCACCCTCTCGAAGATCGGGAAGTCCTTCTTGACCCGCTCGACATCGAGCGCATCGGTCGGGGTCGGTTCGGTCACGACGCTGTCACCTCTGCCACCTCTGGTCCGGCGGCGCCCCGCCAGGATTCGTAGCCCTCTCGTTCCAGCCGCTCGGCCAGGTCGGGGCCGCCACTGTCGACGATGCGGCCGTCGATGAGGATGTGCACCCGGTCGGGCTGCAGGTAGTTCAGCAGCCGCTGGTAGTGGGTGATGGTGAGGACCCCCAGGTCCGGACGGTCCCTGCGCACCTCATCGACACCTCGGGCCACGACCTTGAGCGCGTCGATGTCGAGGCCGGAGTCGGTCTCGTCGAGGATCGCCACCTCGGGCTCGAGGATGGCCATCTGCAGGATCTCGTTGCGCTTCTTCTCGCCCCCCGAGAAGCCCTCGTTGAGGTAGCGGTCGGCGAAGGCCGGGTCCATGTCCAGCCGCTGCATCCACTCCATGATGGCCAGCCGCAGCTCCAGCACGGACAGGTCGATGCCCTTGCGGGCGGACAGGGCCTGGCGCAGGAAGTTGATGACCGACACACCGGGGATGGCCTGGGGGTACTGGAAGGCCAGGAAGACGCCCGCCTTGCCCCGGACGTCGATGTCCCACCCCGTGATGTCGTCGCCGCGGAACAGGATGCGGCCCTGCGTGACCTCGTACTCGGGGCTGCCGAGCAGGGTGTTGGCCAGGGTCGACTTGCCCGAGCCGTTGGGGCCCATGAGGGCGTGGACCTCGCCCGCCCCGATCGTGAGATCGACGCCCCGGAGGATCTCGCCCGCGTCCGCCGCATTGCCGTTCGCGCTGGTGGCGCGGACGTGCAGGTCCTCGATCTCGAACAGGGGAGTGGCGGACATGGGCTCCAGTGTATTCGCACTACGCGGATAGGAGAAATACCTGTCGGATTCCGCCGGGGCGGGGATAAGGTCCCGGCGATGGCGGCTCCGGCAGTGCCTCCGGGCAGTCTGGTGACCTTGGTGGAAGGAGCCGCCTTCTGCCTCTCCGGCCTCGACGGCGACATCGGCGGAGGCACCACGGGACTCTACGTGGCGGATCGCCGGGTCCTGTCACGCTGCACCCTGCGGGTCAACGGCCTGGCCCCCGACCCCGTCGACCACGTGCTGGAAGACCCGGCCGCGGCCACCTTCGTGTCCCGCGCCGCCGGCGCCTCGCCGCGCGACCCGGGCCCCATCGTGGTGCGGCGCCGGACCCTCGGCCACGACCTGCGCGAGGACATCGACGTGCGCAACGTGGGCGCCGAGCCCACCTACGTCGAGGTCGAGCTGGCGCTGGACGCCGACATGGCCGCCGCCTCCGCGGTGCGCGCCGGTCGGGTGGACGTCGAGGACGTCGAGCCCACGCCGGGCGAGCCGGACGAGCTGCTGCTGGTCCGCGGCCGCGGCATCGCCCGGGTCGGCTGCCGGGTCACGGCCTCGCCCGGGGTCACGATCGTGGGCGGCACCGTGCGCTGGGAGGCGATCATCCCGGCCCACGGCGCCCGCACCGTGACCCTGACCGTCGCGCCGATCGTGGAGGGCGCCGAGCAGCGTCCCGGCCAGGCCGAGACGAGCGGCAGCCGCACCGAGTCGGCCCGCCGCCTGGCCCGCTGGCAGCGGGGCGTGCCCCGGGTGGCCAGCGACCACCAGCCGCTGGTGGCGGCCGTGCGGCGCAGCGCCGGCGACCTCGGGGCGCTCCAGGTGCTCGACCCGGACTTCCCCGAGCGGGCGGTCGTCGCCGCGGGCGCCCCCTGGCACCTGGCCCTGCAGGGCCGCGACGCCCTGCTCACCGCCTGGATGAGCCTGATCGTCGACCCCGAGCTGGCGCTGGGCACGCTGGAGACGCTGGCCCGCTTCCAGGGCACCGAGGTCGACGAGCGCACCGAGCAGGAGCCGGGCCGCATCCTCGACCGCCTGCGCTTCGGCACGTCCGGCTTCGGCACCGGGACCAACGCCGTCACCTACGGCTCGGTCGACGCCACGCCGCTCTTCGTGATGCTGCTGGGCGAGCTGCGGCGCTGGGGCCTGGCGCCCGAGGTGGTGGACCGCCTGCTGGTCCACGCCGACCGGGCGCTGGAGTGGATCACCACCTACGGCGACCGGGACGGCGACGGCTACGTCGAGTACCAGCGCCCCACCGACCGGGGCCAGCGCCACCAGGGCTGGAAGGACTCCGAGGCGCCGATCCGCCTCCCCGACGGGCGCGACGCCGAGGGCCCCCTGGCCCTGGCCGAGGTCCAGGGCTACGTGTACGCCGCCTACGTGGCCCGGTCCCACTTCGCCACCGAGGCCGGCGACAACGCCGCCGCCAAGCGCTGGCGGGCCAAGGCGCTCGACCTCAAGGCCGCGTTCAACCGTGACTTCTGGGTGGAGGGCGCGGGCTGGTTCGCTCTGGCCCTCGACGGTGACAAGCAGCAGGTCCCGGCGCTGGCGTCCAACGTCGGCCACTGCCTGTGGACCGGCATCGTGGACGAGGACAAGGCCGCGGTGCTGGCCAAGCTGCTGCTGTCCGACGACCTGTTCTCGGGCTGGGGCGTGCGGACGCTGGCGGCGTCCATGGGCGGCTACGACCCGCTCGGCATCCACACGGGGGCGGTGTGGCCCCACGACAACGCCGCCTGCGCCGCGGGCCTGGTCCGCTACGGGTTCGTGGAGGAGGCCCACCGGCTGGTGCTGGCCCAGCTCGACGCGGCCCAGGCCGGGGGCGGCCGGCCCACGGTGGTGTGCGGGTTCGACCGCGAGGACGTGCGGTCCCCGGTGCGCTTCCCCGACGACTGCGAGACCCGGGCGACCTCGGCGGCCGCCCCGTTGTGGCACCTGCGCTCCCTGCTGCGCCTGGATCCGCACATCCCCCAGGGCAAGCTCTGGCTGTCGCCCGTGCTGCCCGAGGCCATCGACCGGCTGCGGGTCGAGCGCATCCCGCTGATGGGCGGGATGGTGACCGTGACGGTGGAGGGCGACCGGGTCGAGGTCGAGGACCTGCCGCCGGGCGTGGAGATCATCGCGGAGCCGAGGAGGCCCTTGGCCCGCGGCGCCTGACCCGCTATTGTCTACTAAGACACTCGGGATAGTGGGTAAGGGGCTCTTGTGGACCTTCGGCGATTGCTCGTGTTCGCCATGGCGGGCCTGATCGGACAGCTGGTCGACGGGTCGCTGGGGATGGCGTTCGGGGTCACCACGTCCACGGTCCTGCTCTCCAACGGCTTCTCGCCCGCGGTGGCCTCGGCCAGCGTGCACCTGGCCGAGATCGGCACCACGTTCACGTCCGGACTGTCCCACTGGCGCTTCGGGAACGTGAACTGGCGCCTGGTGGCCCGCATCGGCGTCCCCGGGGCCATCGGCGCCTTCGCCGGCGCCACCGTGCTCAGCAACATCACCGCGTCCTGGCTCAAGCCGGCCGTGGCGGTCGTGCTGTTCGGCCTGGGCGCGCTCGTGATCGTCCGCTCGGTCCGGGGCGACCTGCGGGGCGAGCGCCACGACCCCGGCCACCTGCGGGCCCGCCTCCTGGCCCCGCTGGGCCTGTCCGCCGGCTTCCTGGACGCGGTGGGCGGGGGTGGCTGGGGCCCGGTCGCCACGCCGACGCTGCTGGCCTCAGGGCGGATCCACCCCCGCTACGTGATCGGCTCCGTGTCGGCCGCCGAGCTGCTGGTGACCTTGGCGGCCAGTGCCGGGTTCCTGTTCGGGCTGGGCGGCCAGGGCATCGAGGCTCCGCTGGTGCTGGCCATCCTGGCCGGCGGCGTGCTCGCCGCCCCGCTGGCCGCCTGGCTGGTCCGCCACGCCGACGCCTCGGTGCTGGGCGTGGTCGTCGGCACGCTGCTGCTCATCACCAACGCCCGCACGCTCATGCTCGAGATCGGCACCCCCGGGCCCGTGCGGCTGGCCGTGATCGTGGGCGTCGCCGCCGTGGGTGCCTCCATCACGCTGCGGGTCAACGGCCACAGCCGGGCTCACGCCGCGGCGAAGGCCGAGGCGGAGGCCGACTCAGCCGGCGTCCCGGAGATCTTCCTTCCAGGCGCGGAAGCGGGTGTGGCGGGCACCGCTGGGACCGAGCCCGTCGCCTTCCCCCTCGGGATACAGCCGGAAGGTGTAGCTGAGGGCTAGGTCGTCGGCCCGGGCCACCCAGTAGCGGGCGTCGGCGCCCGCCGCGGGACCGGCCCGCCACAGCAGCCAGGGACCGATGCGCCGCTTGTAGTCGGCCACCGGCCGTCCGGGGAGGTCGTCGCCGAGGTGCCGCAGCTCGTCCGGGGCCTCGACCCAGGCCGAGGCCGGGATGTTGCGGTCCCGGACCGGCGTGGCGGGCAGGTCCTCGGTGTGGACCGGCGTGTCGTCGTAGGGACGCTGGTCGTAGCGCAGGGCGTCGGGCACGGCCTACCAGCCCCGGTCGATCCACTCCTGGAGGTGGGGGATCTCCGTGGCCAGCGTGGTGGGATCGCCGTGGCCCGGCAGCACCCGGGTCTCGCC
>DATBGF010000525.1:0-1850 GCA_036558145.1 Acidimicrobiales bacterium | reverse complement strand
GGTCGAAGCGGCGGTGGAGCCGGACGCCGGCGCCGGCATCCGCCGCCGCCAGCAGGTTGAGCAGGCCGAGGATGTGCGACGGCGGGGTGGCCACCTGGAAGCGGTCGTCGGGCCCGAGCCCGAGGGCCGCGCACCAGTGGGCGGTGGCGCAGCCGATGGAGCGGTGGGTGTGGCGGACCGCCTTGGGCATCCCGGTCGTGCCCGAGCTGAACACCAGGATGACGTCGTCGCCGTCCCGCCCTCCGGCCGGCGCGAGCCGGGTGGGGCTGTGGCCGGCCGCGGCGCGGGCGGTGGCGGGGTCGTCCAGGTCGGTGACGGCGTCGGGGCCCAGGCGCTCGGCCAGCAGCTCGGACCCGGCGCCGTCGGCCACGGCGTGGCGCGGGTCGGTGAGCCCCAGCGCATGGTCGACCTCGGCGGCCTTCCACGCCGGGCTGAGCAGCACCGCCGCCGCACCGAGCTTGCTGACCGCGTGCACCGCGGCCACGAACTCGACCCGGTTGGACGTCATCACCGCCACCCGGTCGCCGGCCCGCACGCCCTGGGCGGCCACGTGGCGGGCGAACGAGTTCGCCAGGCCGTCGAGGTCGCGGAACGACCAGTGGTCGTCCCCGGCCCACACGGCATCCCGGTCACCGAAGCTGTCCGCGGCGCGCTCCAGTCCGCCGTGCATGAGGGTGGACACGGAAACATTGTTCTCCGAAAATGAGATCGACGTCAACACGGGCCGCGTGCAGTGTTCGCCCAGCGTTGATCCCGTCATCGTGGACACGTAATGTCCACGTATGGAGCTGTCCGAGGGAGTCGAGTGGTCGGTCCACTGCACCTGGCTCCTGGCCCTCACCCCGCCCACCGAAGCGCTGCCGAGCCGGCGTCTCGCCGAGTTCTACGGCCTGCCGCCTGCGTACCTGTCCAAGCTGCTGAAGTCGCTCGTGCGCGCCGGCATCCTGAGCGCGACCAGCGGGCCCCGCGGGGGCTTCCGCCTGGCGCGCCCGCCGGAGGACATCACGGTGCTCGACATCGTCGAGGCCGTGGAGGGCCGGGCGTTCGCGTTCCGGTGCACGGAGATCCGCCAGCGCGGGCCGGCACCGGCCACCCAGGCGCAGTGCCGGCGCGTGTGCAGCATCGCCGCCGTGATGTACGACGCCGAGACGGCCTGGCGGGACCGGTTGGCGGCTACGACGATCGCCCAGCTGGTGGAGCAGGCGGGCGTCGGGTCGGCTGCCCGGGTGCACGGGTGGCTGGGAGGCCTCCCCGCGCCGGCCTGAGTCAGGCGGGCGGGAAGCCGGTGTCGGCCAGGTGGCGGGTCGCGGCCTTGGCGGTGCCGGCCGCGTCCTCCAGCCAGGGCGCATGGCCGCCGGGCACCTCGAGCAGGCCGGCCAGGGGCATCCGCTCGACCGACGGGCGGCCCCCCTCCGGCGACAGGTAGGGGTCGTCGGTGCCCCACACGAACAGCGTCGAGGCGGCGACCCGGCCCAGCTCGTCGGCGGTCATCACGCTCTCGGGCCGGGGACGGCGGAAGCCGTTGATGGCGTGCATGAGCGCGGCGACCGTGCGGGCGTTGCCCGGCCGCCGGACCCCGAAGCGCAACGCGTCGAGCAGCTCGACGGGCACCCCGGCGGCCCCGTTGCCGCCCAGTCCCATCGCGAGCAGCTGCCGGTAGCCCGCCCGCGGGCTCGGGCTGCGCAGCATCAGCGATCCGAGCACCGGGACCGTCATGGGCGACAGCGGCATGCGCACCTTGACGCCGGGGAAGGCCACGGCCGGGTCGCCCAGGACGACCAGCGACGCGATCGGCCCGGGCCGGGCGGCGGCGTGCCACAGCGCGAACATGCCGCCGAGGGAGTGGGCCA
>DATBGF010000524.1:0-3536 GCA_036558145.1 Acidimicrobiales bacterium | reverse complement strand
CCTGGCGGCGCTCCTGCGCTCGGGCGCCACCTGGGACGTCAACTAGCCGCACCCGCGACCGACGCGAGCACGGCTCGCTACTCTGCGGCAATGACTACGCCGTCTCCGCTGCTCGACGTCGAGTTCTGGCGGCTGCCACTGGCCGAGCGCATGGCCCAGTTCGCGGAGATCCGCGAGGAGGGGCCGTTCATCCCGCTGTCGTTCGACAACCCGATGACCGGGCTGACCGAGTCGTTCTACGCGGTCACCCGCTACGCCGAGGTGCTGGAGATCAGCCGCCGGCCCCTCGACTTCTGCTCGGGCCGGGGCGCGGTGTCCATCCCGGACATGCCCGAGGCGGCGATGGAGTTCTTCGGCTCGTTCATCAACATGGACGACCCGCGCCACGCCCGCCAGCGGGGCATCGTGTCCCGCTCGTTCACGCCGCGGCAGCTGGCCAAGGTGCTCGACTCCGTCGAGACCATCTGCACCGAGGTCATCGACGGCTTCTGCGAGACGGGCGAGGTCGACCTGGTCGAGGCGCTGTCGCGCCCGTTCCCGCTGCTCATCATCTGCGACATGATGGGCATCCCCCGCAGCGAGTTCGACACCGTGCTGGAGGCGACCAACGTCATCCTGGGCGGCGGCGATCCGGAGTTCTTCGACGGCGGCGACCCGATGGCCGTGACGTTCGGGGCCGGCATCCGGCTCACCCAGCTGATGAACGAGCTGGCCGACGAGCGCCGGCGGGAGCCGACCGACGACCTCACCTCCAAGCTGGTCCACAACGACCTGGGCGAGGAGATGCTCGCCCCCCAGGAGATCGCGCCGTTCTTCATCCTCCTGGCGGTGGCCGGCAACGACACCACCCGCACCGCCATCAGCCACGGCATGCAGCTGCTGTCCGAGTACCCCGACCAGCGCAAGATCTGGCAGGACGACCTCGACGGCGTCACGACGTCCGCGGTGGAGGAGATCGTGCGGATGGCGTCGCCGGTGACGTTCATGCGCCGCACCGCCACCCGCGACGTGACCGTGTCCGGCCACGAGTTCCGCGAGGGCGACAAGGTGGTGCTCTTCTACGGCGCCGCCAACCGCGACCCCCGGGAGTTCGACGACCCCGAGCGCTTCGACGTGCGCCGCGAGCCCAACACGCACGTCGGCTTCGGCGGGCCGGGGCCGCACTTCTGCCTCGGGGCGCATCTCGCCCGGCGGGAGCTGGCTGTGGCGTTCCGCCAGCTGCTGACCCGGCTGCCGGACATCGAGCTGGCCGGCGATCCGGTGCCGCTCGAGTCGATGGGCATCCCGCTGGTCGGCGGCATCAAGCGCCTGCCGGTCCGCTTCACCCCGACCGCGCCGGTAGGTGCTCCGGGATAGCGTCGGCGGATGCCCGTCGCGCTGCGCATCTTCACCGAGCCCCAGTTCGGGGCCACCTACGACGACCAGCTGGGGATGGCCCGTGAGGCCGAGGCGCTCGGCTTCGACGCGTTCTTCCGCTCCGACCACTATCTGACCATGGGAGCGGGCCTGGGCGAGCCCGGTCCGACCGACTCGTGGGTGACGCTGGGGGCGCTGGCCCGCGAGACCGAGCGCATCCGCCTCGGGACCATGGTCACCGCCGCGACGTTCCGCCATCCGGGCCCCCTCGCCATCTCGGTGGCCCAGGTGGACGCCATGTCGGGCGGGCGGATCGAGCTGGGCCTGGGCAGCGGCTGGTACGAGCAGGAGCACGCCGCCTACGGCATCCCCTTCCCGTCGCTCGGCGAGCGCTTCGAACGGCTGGAGGAGCAGCTGGCCATCGTCACCGGGCTGTGGGAGACGCCCGCCGGGGAGCGCTTCTCCTACGACGGCACGCACTACCAGCTGGCCGATTCGCCGGCCCTGCCCAAGCCGGTCCAGACGCCGCGGCCGCCGGTCATCGTCGGCGGCTGGGGCAAGGCCCGCACGCCCCGCCTGGCGGCCCGCTACGCCGACGAGTTCAACGTGCCGTTCGCGCCCCAGCCCGACGTCTACTCCGGCCAGGTGGAGGCCGTGAGGGCCGCCTGCGAGGCGGTGGGACGAGACCCGGCCTCCCTCGTGTGGTCCGCGGCGATCACCGTGGTGTGCGGCGAGGACGAGGCCGCCTACACCCGCCGGGCCGAGGCGATCGGCCGGGACCCGGCCGAGCTGCGCGCCGGGGTGGCCGCGGGCACCGTGGCCGAGGTCACCGACCGGCTCGGCGGCTTCGTCGAAGCCGGCGCCCAGCGCCTCTACCTCCAGGTGCTCGACATGAAGGACCTGGACCACCTGCGGCTGCTCGCCGCCGAGGTCGCCCCCGCGCTGGCGTGAGCGTCCGGCGTCAGCCCGAGACGTTGGGCCCGGCGCGCTCGACCGTCATGCGCAGGATCACCCGCTGGTCGCGCTCCATGGCGGCGCGGTAGTCGTCCCAGTCGGGGTGCTCGCCGCTGATGCTGCGGTAGTAGTCGACGAGCGGCTCCATGGCCTCGGGCAGCGACACGATCTCCACCGGCCCCTCGACCTGGAGCCACTCGCCGAAGAACCCGTCGGTGAAGGCGCAGATGGCCGCATAGGGCAGGGCGCGCAGGTGGCGCACCTTCCAGGCCGTCTCGCGGGTCGACACGACCACCCGATCCTCGGCGTCGACGCCGACGGTGATGGGCGACATCTGGGTCGAGCCGTCGGACTTGGTGGTGGCCATCACGGCCCGGTGGTTGGCGCGCAGGAAGTCGAGAGCGGCGGCGGTGTCCACGGCGGTCACCCTAGGTCGCGGAACACCAGCCCCGTCTTCAGCTTCGGGTGGAAGAACGTGGTCTTCGGCGGCATGCGCTCGCCGCCGTGGGCGGTGGCCTCGATCTGGGCCACGGTCGCCGGGCGCAGCAGCACGCCGAACTGCGCGTCGCCCGACTCCACCGCGGCCCGCACGTTGTCGACCCCGTGCTGGAAGCGCAGCTCGTGGGGCGGCAGGGCCGCCAGGGCGACGTCCAGCCGGGCGGAATCGAGGTCGCGGGCGTCGGCCAGCGCCTCGCTGCGGGGCCGCAGGAGGGCGGCGCCGGCCGGTCCGATGACGCACACCGCGCCGGCCTCGTCCATGGCCGTGGTGAGCGGTGCGTTGGGCGCGGGCGGTCCGATGGGCTCGAACCACGGGTCGAGCGCGTCCACGAGGTCCAGGCCCTCCGGTAGCCCCGACACCAGGCGGTGGATGGCCCGCACGGTCAGCTCGTCCTCGACCAGCTCGACCAGGTAGGCCAGCGTGGCGGCCGCCGCGCCCGCGTCGCCACCCGCCTCCCGCTCGCCGCGGTAGGCGAGCGAGGTCTCGTAGCGGTGGTGCCCGTCGGCGATGACGACCGGCTGGGCGGCCACGGCCTCGGCGATGGCCGCGCAGCGCTCCGGGTCGTCGACGATCCACACGCTGTGCACGGTGCCCTCGCCGTCGTCGACGCTGGCGGCCGGCTCGGCGTCGGTGGGCAGCAGGTCGGTGAGCCCCTTGGCCAGCGACAGGCCCCAGATGGCGGACAGGTTCGCCCGCGTGGCCCGCAGCAGGTCGAGGCGGTCGGAGC
>DATBGF010000523.1:0-1890 GCA_036558145.1 Acidimicrobiales bacterium | reverse complement strand
GACCCGGCCAATCCCTACAGGAGCTTGCAGCCGTCCGGGCCCGCCACGCCCGACGTGCCCCCGGACAGCTTCATGGCCGCCATCCAGGACAACGGGCGGCTGCGGGTCGGGGTGAGCCCGACCACGCTGCTGTTCTCCTCGGTCGACCCCGGGTCGGGGGTGTTCGAGGGCTTCGACGACGACATCGCCCGCGAGGTCGCCCGGGCCCTGTTCGGCGACCCGGACAAGGTCGAGTTCGTCGCCATCCCCCAGACGGACCGGGTCGATGCCCTGAAGGAGGGGCGGGTGGACATGGTGGCCAGCACGTTCAGCATCAACTGCACCCGGCTCAAGGACATCCAGTTCTCGTCGGAGTACTTCACGGCCGGCCAGAAGATGCTGGTCCCCAAGGAGCTCGCCCCGACCCCGGAGGCCGCCGCCGCGCTGACGCTGGCGGATCTCGCCCAGAAGGCCGGGCTGCCGGCGGGCGAGAAGGCCCGGGTCTGCGCCGCCAACGGCTCGACCAGCATCGGCGTCCTGGAAGACCAGACGGTGGCGCTCGACGTGGTCGCGGCCGGCTCGCACACCGAGTGCCTCGCCATGCTCCAGCGGGGCGAGATCAACGCGGTGAGCACGGACGACACCATCCTGGCCGGCATGGCCGCGCAGGATCCGACGGTGACCGTCGCCGGCGAGAAGATCACGACCGAGCACTACGGCCTGGGCCTGCCCGCAGGTCACGACGACTGGGTCCGGTACGTGAACGCGGTGCTCCAGGACGTGAAGTCCTCGGGCCGCTGGACCGAGATCTACGACTTCTGGCTGAAGGGGCCGCTGACCCCCACGACCACGCCACCGCCGGTGGTGGAGTACGCAGGTTGACATGGCACCCGTGACCGACCCCGCCGTGGGGATGCGGCGCACCGAGCTCGCGACGCTCGGGGAGCGGCTCGTCGACCTGGAGTCCGACGCCACCGTGACCGTCGCCCGGGGCGGCGGGCTGACCGGGGGCAGCGCCCTCACCTGGAGCCAGGCCGACGCGGGCATCACGGCCGCCTGGGACACCTACCGGGCAGTGGACGAGCTGCTGAGCCGGGCCGAGTCCGACCCGGAGCACGCCGCCGAGCTGCTGGCCGCGCCGGCGATCAGCACGCCCGCGGGCCCCAGGGATGCGGCCACGGCGCTCAGCCTCGCCACCCAGGCCGTCGAGCAGGCGCACCAGGTGGCCACCGACCTGGCCGGCGCCTGGGGCGGGCTCGCCACCCGGGTCCAGGCGGCGTCCGCGGCCGCCACCGCGGCGGGCGACCAGGCCGCCGTGCGGGCCGCGTCGGCGATCACCGAGCTGCTGGTGGGCGACCCGCTGGCGGTCACCGAAGCGGACGTCACCCACGTCGAGACCCTGGCCCAGGCGGCCAGCGGGCGGCGGGCCAAGGCCCAGGCCGCCACCGGCCGGCTCGACGTCGACCTGGTCCGGGCCCGGGCCATGCTGGACTCGCTCGACGCCGACGCCCAGGCCGCCGCCAGCGAGCTGGCCCATGCGACCAGCCGGATCGCGGGGCTGGTCGTGCCCACGCCGGCCCGGGACCTGGCGGCGCTGGGCGGCTGGCTCGACCGCATCGAGGCCATGCCGGACCGGCCGAGCGCGGCGGGCGCCCTCGACGACTGGTTCGCCGCGGCCGACGCCCGGCGGGCCGAGCTCGACGGCGCGCTGGCCGCCGCCCGCGGGGGCATGCAGCGCCGGGCGGAAGGCCGCGGGCTGTGGAGCGCGCTGCGGGCCAAAGCGGGCGCCCGCAAGCTGGACGAGCACGCCGAGGTGGCCGCGGCCATCGACGCCGCCCGCGAGGAGCTCTGGCGGGCGCCCTGCGACCTCGACGCGGCCGAGGCCGCGCTGTCGAGGCTGGCGGCCGCGCT
>DATBGF010000522.1:0-3228 GCA_036558145.1 Acidimicrobiales bacterium | reverse complement strand
TGCGGGCCCGCGGGGCGGGCGGGGGGGGGGGGGGGCATCGCCGGGCTGGTCGACCGGGACGGCGTCCTGCACGTCGGCCCCAACCTCCCGGGCCTCCTGCACGTGAACGTCGGCGAGGAGCTGGAGCGGCGCCTGGGCCGCCACGTCCGGGTGGACAACGACGCCACCTGTGCGGCCTGGGGCGAGCACGTGGCCGGTGCCGCCCGTGGCGCCGACGACGCGGTGTGCGTCACCCTCGGGACCGGCATCGGCGCCGGGCTGGTGGCCGAGGGCCTCCTGGTGCGCGGCGCCCACGGGTTCGGTGGCGAGGCCGGGCACATGGTCGTGGATCCCCGCGGCCCCCTGTGCCCGTGCGGCCGGCGCGGCTGCTGGGAGCGCTTCGCCTCCGGCAGCGGCCTCGGCTGGCTGGGCCGGGAGGCGGCCGAGGCCGGCCGCTTCCCCCGGGGCATTGCGCTGGCCGGCGGGGTGGCCGAGCACGTCCGGGGCGAGGACGTGACCCACGCCGCGGCCGAAGGCGACCCGGGCGCGCTGGCCGTGATCGAGACCTTCGCATGGTGGGTGGCCCTCGGGATCGGCAACCTGGTCACCGTGCTGGACTGCTCGCTGGTGGTGATCGGCGGCGGCCTCGTCGAGGTGGGGGACCTGCTCATGGACCCGGTCCGCCGCGCCTATGTCGACGGGGTCATGGCCGCCGAGGAGCGGGCCGACGTCCGCATCGTCGCCGCCGAGCTGGGCGAGCGCGCCGGTGCGATCGGCGCGGCGCTGCTCGGCTGGGAGGACGAGGGCCAGTCCGACCAAGGGTGACGAGTGGCCGAGCGGCCGAGCGGCCGAGCGGCCGAGCGGCCGAGCGGTGACGAGTGGCCGAGGGCTGAGTGCGTGGGGCCGGGAGGGGCCCGTCAGCCTTCCGCGAGATGGCGCTCGCGGCAGGCCTCGATCTCGGCGATCGCGGCGCCGACTCCCTCCCAACCCCGCACGTTCGAGTGCTTATCCGGTTCGAGCGCCTTGTAGACCTCGAAGAAGTGCGAGACCTCGTCCTTCAGGTGGGTGGGCAGGTCGTCCAGGTCCGACACCTGCTCCCACCGCGGATCGCCGGCCGGGACGCAGAGGATCTTGGCGTCGGGCCCGGCGTCGTCCTCCATCCAGAACACGCCCACCGGGCGGCAGGTCACGTGGCAGCCGGGGAAGGTCGCCTCCTCCAGCAGGACCAGCACGTCGAGGGGGTCGCCGTCCTCCGACAGCGTCTCGGGGATGAAGCCGTAGTCGGCCGGATAGGTCATGGCCGTGAACAGCCGGCGGTCCAGCCGGAAGACATGCGCCTCGTGATCGAACTCGTACTTGTTGCGGCTGCCCCGGGGGATCTCGATCACGACGTCGATCTCGGTGGTCACGGCCACGATGATCCCCGAAACCGACTCCTGGGGCCACCACCGGCCCCGGCTACCGTGGGCACATGGAGTTTCGCCGCATCACCGGGTTGCCCCCGTACGTCTTCACGATCATCGACGGTCTGAAGGTCGAGGCCCGGCGAGCCGGCATGGACGTCATCGACCTGGGCTTCGGCAACCCCGACATCCCGTCGCCGAACCTGGCGGTCGACAAGCTGTGCGAGGCGGCCCACAACACCCGCAACCACCGCTATTCGGCCAGCAAGGGCATCCCCAAGCTGCGCCAGGCCCTCGCCGACCTCTACCAGCGGCGCTTCGGGGTCTACCTCGACCCCGAGCGCGAGGTCATCACGACCATCGGGGCCAAGGAGGGCTTCTCGCACCTCATGTGGGTCCTGCTGGGGCCGGGTGACGCCGCGCTCGTGCCGTCGCCGTCCTACCCGATCCACATCTTCGCCCCGCTGTTCGCGGGCGCCTCCGCCCGTGAGATCCCCATGTCGACCGACGGGAACTTCATCGAGCGGGTGCGGGAGGCCTACGAGTACTCGTGGCCCAAGCCGCGGGTCATCGTGCTCAGCTTCCCCCACAACCCGACGACCGCGACCGTGGACCTCGACTTCTTCCAGCAGGTCGTCGACTTCGCCCGTGAGCGCGAGGTCATCGTGGTCCACGACAACGCCTACGCGGAGCTGGGCTACGACGGGTTCGAGCCGCCGTCGATCCTGCAGGCCGAGGGGGCCAAGGAGTGCGCGGTCGAGCTGTACTCGATGACGAAGTCGTTCTCCATGGCCGGTTGGCGGGTGGCGTTCGCGGCCGGCAACGGCGACGTGGTGCAGGCGCTGGCCAAGCTCAAGTCCTACCTGGACTACGGCACGTTCCAGCCCATCCAGATCGCGGCCACGGTCACCATGAACGAAGCGGTCGACTTCCCGCGCGAGGTGCAGGCCGTCTACCAGGGCCGGCGTGACGTGCTCATCGACGGGCTGCACCGCATGGGCTGGGAGGTGCCCCGGCCCCGGGGGACGATGTTCGCCTGGGCGCCCATCCCGGAGCCCTACCGGGAGATGGGCTCGGTGGAGTTCGCCTCGATGCTGGTGCGCGAGGCCCAGGTCGCCCTGTCGCCGGGCGTCGGCTTCGGTCCCGGGGGCGAGGGCTATGTCCGCTTCGCCCTCATCGAGAACGAGCAGCGCACCCAGCAGGCCCTGCGCAACCTGAAGCGCACGCTGACCAAGCTGGGCTGACGCCTCAGTGCTTGTGGTGGCCGTTGGGCCGCGGTGCCTCTCGCAGGCCCCGCTGCACGCCGGCGGTGAAGTTGGACAGGAACGAGAAGACCTCGTTGGCCGAGGCCGTCGACTCGGGCTCCAGCGGGTCCCGGCGGCCCCCGAGGCCTGAGGACGGCGCCGGCCCGGGCGGGCCCGCTGCGGCGCCTTTGCCCTCACCCCGACCCTCACCGCCGCCTCCGCTGCCTTGCCCCCGGCGGAGCAGCAGCGGCTCGGTGGTGGGCATCTGGGCGCCCCGGACCCGCCGGGTCAGACCGCCGCTGGTGGTCCCGCTCTGCCCGGGATCGGGCGGCGGCCCGGGGGCCGCGGGCGGGACCGGAGGCCCGGAGCGCGACGGTGGCGCCGAGCGGGCCGGGGGCGGAGGTGGAGGAGCGGTCCACGCGCCGGGAGCGTCCTGCATCGGCTGGTCCGCACCGGGGCGGGGCCCGAGGTCGGCGGGGCCGCCGGGCCGGTCGCGGGGCGGGTAACCGTTGCTGCGGTCACGGCCGCCGCCTCGTCCGACCGGCTCCATCGGACCCCAGAGCCCGGTCCGGGCCCAGGGGCCGGTGCCGTCGCCGTCGCCC
>DATBGF010000521.1:0-13166 GCA_036558145.1 Acidimicrobiales bacterium | reverse complement strand
GCGGGCGCCCGGGTGTTCGTGGAGGTGGGGCCCCGCCAGGTGCTGACCAACGTGACCGGCCGCGTCCTGGGCGAGCGCCCGCACCTGGCGGTGGCGACCGACGGCGAGCGGAGCGCGGTGACCCACCTGCTCACGACGCTGGCCCGGCTGGTGGCCCACGGGGTGCCGGTGGCGCTCGACCGGCTGTGGACCGGGCGCGCCGATCCCGACGCCGACCTGGCCGCGGTGGCCGCCCGCACCCGGGCTCCGCTCGCGGCGACCACCTGGATGGTGAACGGCGGGCGGGCCCGGCCCGCAGCGGACGTCCCGGTGGAGCACCGCCCGGTGGCCCTGGTCGCCCCGGCGGCGGCCGAGCCCGTCCTGGTCCCGGCCGCCCGGCGCGGACCGGAGGTCGACACCTCGCTGGTGCGCTTCCAGGACCTGATGGGCAAGTTCCTCGACACCCAGCGCCAGGTCATGCTCGCCTACCTCGGCGGCGGCACCCCGCCGGACACGCTCCCCGCCCGCGTCGCCCCCATCCCTGCCACCGTCTCGGAGGAGCCACCGCCGCCGCCACCGGTGGAGTCCGCGCCCGAGGCGCCGCCGGCGGCCGACCGGTCCCACGACCGGTTGACCGAGGCGCTGCTCGCCATCGTGGCCGACCGCACCGGCTACCCGGTCGAGAGGCTGGACCTCGACGTCGACGTGGAGGCGGAGCTCCAGATCGACTCGGTCAAGCGGGTCGAGATCGTCGGCGCCTTCCAGGAGGCGTTCCTCCACGACGACGAGGACCGCACCCGCCAGGCCATGGAGGAGCTGCCCGGCATCAAGACCCTGCGCGGCGTGGTCGAGGTGTTCGAGCGGATCCTCGGCGAAGACAGCGCTCCGACTGCGATCGGCACGCCCGCCGCCCAGCAGGCCGAACCCGAGCCCGCGGCCGCCCAGCAGCCCGAACCCGAGCCGGCCCCCGATCCCGCGCCGGCCTGCGATCCCCTCGCCCGCTACGTCGTGGAGACGTTGGACCTGCCGCAGGTCGAGTCCACCGCCGCGCTCACCGGGACCTACCTGGTCGTGGACGACGCTGACGACGGCCCCGCCCATGAGATGGCCGCGCGGCTGGCCGAGGCTGGCGCGCATCCGGTCGTCGTCCCGCCCGTGACCGATCCCGAGGCCGCCGCCCGCCTGCGGGACGAGCACGGCCCCGTCGCCGGGCTGGTCCACCTGCCCGCCCTGCGGGCACCCGGCGAGCCGGAGGACGAGATCCGGCGCCAGGTCACCTCTCTCTTCCTGCTGGCCCAGGCCTGCGCGCCCGAGTTGCGCCACCTGCTGGCCGTCACCGGGTTGGGCGGGACGTTCTCCGCCGCCGGCCGGTCCCTCGGCAGCATCGCCGCGGGCGGGGTGGCGGGGCTGGTGAAGACGCTGGCGCTGGAGTGGCCCGACGTGGCCGCCCGGGTCGTCGACCTGGACCCCGCGCTCGACCCGGATGCCGTCGCCGCCACCGTGGTGGCGGAGCTGGCGGCACCCGACCGGGAGGTCGAGGTGGGTCACCGGGACGGCCGCCGCCTGGCCCTGCGCCTGCGGCCCGCGCCCCTGGCCCCGGCGGAGACCGCCCGCCCCGGCCTCGGGCCGGACCACGTCGTGCTGGTGCTGGGCGGCGGCCGCGGCATCACCGCCGAGGTCGCCCGGGCCCTGGCCGCCGAGAGCCGGCCGACCCTCGTCCTCGCGGGCCGCACGCCCCGACCCGGGGGCGAAGAAGACGCAGACACCGCGGGCCTCACCGCCGAGCGCGACATCAAGGCGGCCCTCGCCCGCCGGCCCGGCACCACGCCCGCCGAGGTCCACGCCGGGTACCTGGCCACGGTGGCCGCCCGCGAGGTGCGCGCCACCCTCGCCGCCATCGAGGCGACCGGGGCCACGGTCGAGTACCACCAGGTGGACGGGCGCGACGCGGCGGCGGTCCGCGGGCTGGTCGACGGCGTCTACCGCGACCACGGCCGGCTCGACGGGGTGATCCACGGCGCGGGTGTCATCGACGACGGCCCGGTCGCGACCAAGCGGCTCGACGGCTTCGAGCGGGTGATCGGCACCAAGGTCGCACCCGCCCTGGCGCTGGCCGAGGCGGTGCGGCCCGAGTCGCTGGGGTTCTACGTGCTGTTCGGCTCGATGTGCGGGCGCTTCGGCAACGCCGGGCAGTCCGACTACGCGGCCGCCAACGACATCCTGGCCCGCCTGGCCCAGCAGCTCGACGCCCGCTGGCCGGGCCGGGTCACCACCCTGGCGTGGGGACCGTGGCAGGGCGCGGGCATGGTCACCGACGCGGTGGCGGCGCAGTTCGCGGCCCGGGGCGTCGAGCTGATCGGCCTGGACGCGGGCGCGCGGGCATGCCGGGACGAGATCGTGGCTGGGGCCGGCGACACCGAGGTCGTGCTGGGCACGGGACCGTGGCCTGCGGCCCGCCCGCTGACCGAGGGCGCCCGCGTGCGGGCCAGCGCCGGCGGGCTGGTTCTGGACCGCCGGCTCGACCCGGCCCACGACCGCTACCTGGCCGACCACCTCCTCGACGGCCGGCCGGTGTTCCCGGCGGCGATGGCGCTGGAGCTGATGGCCGAGGCCGCGGCGCTGGTCCGTCCCGACCTGGACGTGGCCGAGGTCCGGGACCTGCGCGTGCTGGGCGGCATCGTGCTCGACGGCGGCCCCGAGGACGTCACGGTCGCGGCCGGACCGGCACACGCCGCGGGCAGCAACGGCGCCGAGCGGGTCGAGGTGCCGGTGGAGATCCGCCGCGCCGGCGCGCCCCAGCGCCCCGCCTACACCGCCACGGTGGTGCTCGGCGCGGCGGCGCCCGCCGGGTCCCCGCCTCCCGGCGACGAGCTGGCCGCCTTCGCCCACGACCTGGACGAGTGCTACCGGCGCTGGCTCTTCCACGGCCCCACCATGCGCGGCATCGTCGAGGTGAGCGGACTGGGCGACGCCGGGGTCGAGGCGGTCCTCGCTCCGTCCGACCCGACCGCGCTCGTGGGCGCAGGCCCGGGCGCCCGCTGGCTGGTCGATCCCGTGGTCCTCGACTCCGGCTTCCAGCTGGCGATCCTCTGGGCCCGCGACCGGCTGGACATGACGCCGCTGCCGTCGTCGCTCACCGCCTACGTCCGTCCCGGCCCACCGCCGCGGGGACCGGTGCGGTGCCGCCTGTCCGCCCGGCCCGAGGCTGACGGCCATCGCCTCGTGACCGACCTGTGGTTCACCGACGGCGAGGGGCGCGCCGCCGGCCGCCTGGAAGGGATGACGTTCGCCTGCAGTCCCGCGCTCAACCGCCTGGGCGACGAGGACGCTCCCCGCTAGGCGATGGCGGCGGCGATGGCGGGCGGCGGAGACATCGCGATCGTCGGCCTCTCCTGCCTGTTCCCGGGCGCCGCCGGCCTGGCCGAGTTCTGGCACAACATCGTGACCGGGGTGGACGCGGTCGGCGACGCGCCCGCCGGGTCCGACGTGGCCGAGCGCTACGACCCGGACGCCGGTCCCGAGGGCCTCTACTGCCAGCGGGGCGGCTACCTGCGGGACCTGGCCACCTTCGACCCCGCCGAGCACGGCGTGATGCCCCGGGCGGTGGACGGCGGCGAGCCCGAGCACTTCGTGGCCCTGCGCCTGGCCCGGGAGGCGCTGGCCGACGCCGGCTACCTCGACCGCCCGTTCGACCGCGAGCGGGCCGCGGTCATCATCGGGCGGGGCACGTTCCTCAACCGGGGCAACGTCACCGCGCTCCAGCACGGCCTGGTCATCGAGCAGACCTTGCGGGTGGTGCGTCGCCTGCACCCCGACTACGGCGACGACGACATCGACGCCATCCGCCGCGAGCTGCAGGCCGAGCTGCCACCGTTCAACGCCGAGACCGCGCCCAGCCTCGTGTCCAACGTGATGTGCGGCCGCGTGGCCAACAAGCTCGACCTGCGGGGGCCCAGCTTCGCGGTCGACGCCGCCTGCGCCTCGTCGCTCATCGCCGTCGACCTGGGCCGCCAGGAGCTGGCCCGGGGCCGCTGCGACCTGGTCCTGGCCGGCGGGGTCAACGTGTCCACCCCGGCCATCGTGCTGATGGTGTTCTGCCAGCTCAGCGCCCTGTCCCGGCGGGGCGAGATCCGGCCCTTCGACGCCAAAGCCGACGGCACGTTGCTGGGCGAGGGCGCCGGACTGGCCGTGCTCAAGCGCCGGGAGGACGCCGAGCGCGACGGCGACCGGACCTACGCGGTGGTGCGCGGCATCGGCATCGCCAGCGACGGTCACGGCCTCGGCGTGCTGGCCCCCAACCCCGACGGCCAGGAGCTGTGCCTGCGCCGCGCCTACGAGGACGCGGGCGTGGCGCCGGGGTCGGTCGGACTGGTCGAGTGCCACGGGACCGGGACCGCCGCGGGCGACAAGGCCGAGATCGAGGCGCTCACCCGCGTGTTCGGACCGCGGCTCGGCGACGACGCCACCTGCGCCATCGGCACGGTCAAGTCGATGATCAGCCACACGATCCCGGCCGCGGGCATCGCCGGGCTCATCAAGGCGGCCCTGGCCCTGCACCACAAGCTGCTCCCGCCCACGCTCCACTGCGACGAGCCCAACCCCGACCTGGGCCTGGAGCGCACGCCGTTCTACCCCAACACGGCCACCCGCCCGTGGATCAGCGGCGGTGACTCCCCCCGGCGGGCCGCGGTCAGCGCGTTCGGGTTCGGCGGCATCAACGCCCACGTCGTGCTGGACGAGGCCGGCCCCGCCGCCCCCGCCCGCGACGTGTCGGCCCGCTGGGAGGCCGAGCTGATCCTGGTGCACGGCGACTCCCGGGACGAGATGGTCGCGGCCGGGCGGCGCCTGGTGGCGCTGCTGGACCGCGACGACCCGCCCGAGCTGCGGGACCTCGCGTTCACGCTGGCCTGCCCGGCCCGGACCGCGGCCCATCGCCTGGCCGTGGTGGCGACCGATGCCGACGACCTGCGCCACAAGCTGGGCCACGCCCTCGATCGGCTGGCCGACCCGGCCTGTGCCCGCATCCAGGACCGCAGCGGGATCGTCTACCACGGCGCCCCGCTCGGTCCCCGGGGCCGGCTGGCGTTCCTGTTCCCCGGCGAGGGCGCCCAGTACGCGGGCATGCTGGCGGGGACGTGCCTGGCGTTCCCCGAGGTGCGGGAGCGCTTCGACCGCGCCGACCGGGTCTTCGCCGCCGGGGGCCGGGCCGTGCGGCCGAGCCAGGTGTTCTTCCCGCCGCCGGGGACCGACCCCGGCTCGCGCCTGTGGGAGACCGACCACGCGGTGGCCGGTGTCTTCGCCGCCGGGCTGGGGCTGCACGACCTGCTGGGCCGGCTCGGGGTGGTCCCCGACGCGGTGGTCGGCCACTCCAGCGGCGAGTTCGCCGCCCTGGTAGCGGCGGGCGCGGTCGAGGTGGGCGACGAGGACGCGTTCGCCGAGCACGCGGTGGCCCTCAACGCCCTCGACCTCGGCGCCACCAGCCCCCGGGTCACGCTCATGACCGTGGGCGGGGTGGACCGGGCCTTCCTCGACGCCGTGCTGGCCGAGCACGAGGGCGCGGTGGTCGTCACCATGGACAACTGCCCCAACCAGGTGGTGGTGGCGGGCGACGACGGGGCCATCGGCCGGGCGCGGGACCGGCTCCAGGCCGCAGGTGCCCTGTGCGTCACGCTGCCGTTCGACCGTGCCTACCACACCCCCGCGTGGGCCGGGTCGCAGGCCCGGCTGGCCACGTTCCTCGACGACCTGTGCTACGCGGCACCCCGCACCGCGCTGTGGTCGTGCGCCACTGCGGCCCGCTTCCCCGCGGACCCCGACGGCGTGCGGGCGCTGGCGCTGGACCAGTGGGTGCGGCCGGTCCGGTTCCGGGAGACGGTGGAGGCGCTGCACGACGACGGCGTCCGCCTGTTCGTCGAGGTGGGCCCCCGGGGCAACCTGTGCGGCTTCGTGGACGACATCCTGCGGCGCCGCGAGCACGTCGCCGTGCCGGTCGACGTCCCCCAGCGCCCCGGCGTCGTCCAGTTGCTGCGGGCCCTGGCCGTCCTGGCCGCCCACGGCGTCGCGGTCCGGCCCGAGCACCTCTTCGCCCGCCGGGACGTCACCCGCCTGTGGGACGGCCCCATCCCCGACGTCGCCCCCGCGGTCCCCGCCACCCGGGCGGGACTGCCGCTGCGCCTCGACCTGCCCCGCCTGGAGCTGCGCGAGGTCCCCCGGCCCGAACCCGAACCCGAGCCCGCCCGCGACCAGGTCATGGACGTGTACGCGGACGCCATGGACCAGTTCCTCTCGGTCCAGCAGGACGTCATGCTCGCCGCCCTCGGCCGGCCGCCGGGCGAGGTCACCGTCGACGTCGAGGTCGACCCCGCGACGCAGCCGCACCTGGGTGACCACACGCTCGGCGGGCTGCCCGTCCTGCCCCTGGCCGTCACGCTCGACACCGCGTCCGCGGTGGCGGCCGGGCTGGCGCCGGGACTGGTGCTGGTAGGCGTGCGGGACCTGCGCGCCGAGCGCTGGGTCGAGCTCGACCGCCCGGCCACCCTGCGGGTCCACGCCACCGCCCGGCCCCGCGAGCCCGGTCCGGTCACACGGGTCGACGTCGAGGTGTCCCACCCCGACGAGCCTCCACTCGCCCGCGCCACGTTCCTGTTCGCGGTGAGCTACCCCGACCCGCCCCGGGCGCCCTTGCCGCCGCTGGCGGGCGCGGCCGACCCCGGGCTCGCGCCCGACGCCTACTACCGCGACGTCATGTTCCATGGTCCCGCGTTCCGCAGCGTCGAGCGGATCGAGCGCTGCGGCCCGGGCGGCCTCGACGCCCTCCTGCGCGCCCCGGCGGTGTGGCCCCCCGAGGCGGGCCGGCCCATCGATCCAGTCCTCCTCGACGCCGCCGGCCAGCTCGTCGGCTTCTGGGCCGCCGACCGGCTGCGGGCCGGGTTCGTCATCTTCCCGCTGGGCTGCGAGCGCCTCGATCTCTACGGGCCGTGGCCCGACCGCGGCACCGCGGTGGACGCCCGTGCCCGCACCACCCCGGTGGGCGACAGCCAGCTCCGCTCCGACATCGAGTTCGCCCTGCCGGACGGGCGCCCGCTGCTGCGCGCCACCGGTTGGGAGGACGTCCGCTTCGACCTGCCCCGGCGCTTCGTCGCCTTCCTGCTGGACTCGGGCGCGCACCCGCTCAGCGACCCGTGGCCCGCTCCGGCCGAGGCGCTGGGCGACGCCCGGTTCTCGGCCCGCCGCCTCGATCCCCTGCCCGACGACCTGCGCACCGCGGGCGCGGGCATCTGGTTGCGCGCCTGGTCCCACGCCGTGCTCGATGAGGACGAGCGGGCCGCCTGGCGCGACCTCCCCGGTCCCCCTGGCCGCCGCTACGAATGGCTGGCCGCCCGCACCGCGGCCAAGGAGGCCGCCGCCGCGCTCACCGGCCGGCACCCGCGCGAGATCGCCATCGACCACGACGCCGCGGGCCGTCCCGTGACCGGCGCGCCGGTCCAGCTCTCGCTCACCCACGCCGCGGGCGTCGCCGCCGCCCTGGTCGGCCCGGACGCCGGCGTGGGCCTCGACGTCGAGCCGCTCGCCCGCTTCAGCGAGGTGCTCGAAGCCGCGGCGCTGATACCCGAGGAGCGGGCCCTGCTCGCGTCCGCGCCGCCCGCGGCGGCCGACGAGTGGGTCCTGCGCCTGTGGTGCGCGAAGGAAGCGGCCGCCAAGGCCGCCGGGACCGGCCTGGCCGGGACGCCGCGCAGCCTGATCATCCGCCGCATCGACACCGACGGCTCCGTGGTGGTGGAGCGGTCCGGGCCCGCCGCTGGCCCGGCCTCCGCACTGCGGGTCGCGACCGGCCGGGACGGGGACCTCGTCTTCGCGTCCGCCCTGGCCCCGACCCCCAAGGAGGTAGCGCCGTGAACCAGGAACAGGTGCAGTCCGACGTGGTGAAGATCCTCGACGACATCACCTACGACTGGGACCTCGACTTCGACGGCGGCATCGCGGCGGGCACCTGGCTGGTGGCCGATCTCGACTTCGGCTCGCTCGACGTGGTCGAGCTGTTCGTGGCCCTCGAGGACCACTTCGGCCGGCGCTTCCCGGCCCAGACCCTGCTCATGACCGAGGACGGCAACTACATCGAGGACCTCCAGGTGTCCGCGCTCGTGGCCTTCGTGTACGGGATCCTGGAGGGGGAGCCCGGATGAGCACGGTCGTGATCGGCCTCGACGGCGCCACCCACGCCGTCCTCGACCCGCTCATGGACGTGGGCGTCATGCCGTTCCTGCGCAGCTTCTGCAGCGCGGGCGTGCGCGGCGACCTGCTCTCCACCACCAACCCGCTCACCCCGCCGGCGTGGACCACGCTGGCCACCGGGTGCCATCCCGGCCGGCACGGCATCTTCGACTTCGTGCGGCCCGAGCAGGCTGCCTACGGCATCTACGTCAAGCTCAACGACTCGCGGGACGTGCGCTGCCCCACGCTGTGGGACCAGGTCAGCGCGGCAGGCCTGCGGGTCGGCGCGCTCAACTACCCGCTGACCTCGCCCGCGCCCCGGGTGCAGGGCTACGTGGTGCCCGGCTTCGTCTCGGCACGCCACCTGCGCCGGGCCGTGCACCCGCCCGGCCTCTACGACCAGCTGGCCGAGCTGCCCGAGTTCCACACCCACCACCTGGCCTGGGACTTCGACACCGAGCAGAAGGCGGTGCAGCCCCTCGACCCGGGCGAGCACGAGGGCTGGATCCGCCACCACATCGAGCGGGAGCGCCAGTGGTTCACGGTGCTCGACCACCTCATGCAGGCCCAGCCGTGCGACCTCACCGCGGTGGTGTTCGACGGGGTCGACAAGCTCCAGCACCTGGCGTGGCCGCTCATCGACCTCGACTCGTTCCCCGAGTCGGCGACGGACGAGCAGGAGCGGCTCCGCGCCCTGTGCCTCGACTACTTCCGCCGCCTCGACAGCTACCTGGAGCGCATCTTCGAGCGGGCGGGACCGGAGGCCACGACGCTGATCGTGTCCGACCACGGCTTCGGGCCGTCCCACGACGTGTTCCACCTCAACGTGTGGCTGCGCGACGCCGGCTACCTGCGCTGGACCGACGACGGCTCGACGGCCGAGGGCGCCGACGCCATGTTCGCCACCCGCCACCGCACCCAGCTGTTCGACTGGGGACACACGACGGCCTACGGGCTGACACCGTCCAGCAACGGCATCTACCTCACCGCCCGGCCGGGGACCGCGGCCTACGACCGGCTGCGCGACGAGCTGATCGAGGGCCTGTCGGGCGTTCCGCTCGTCGAGGCGGTCATGACCCGGGAGGAGGCCTACCCGGGCGACCAGGCCCACCTGGCCCCCGACCTCACCCTGCGGCTGCGGGACCAGGGCTTCGTGTCGGTCATCGACGCCGGCGCCCCGCTGCGGCGCCGCCCCGAGCCCCGCGGCATGCACCGCAGCGAGGGCGTCGTGTTCGCCGCCGGTCCCGGCATCCCGGCGGGGCGGTGCATCGACGCCTGCTCGATCGCCGACATCTTCCCCCTGGTGCTGCACAGCCTCGGCCTGGAGATCCCCGCGGGGCTCGACGGCCGGCTGCCCGTCCAGATCCGTGCCGACGCCCCGCTCACCGGCCCCGCGGTCGGTCCCGTCGCCCGCCCGGGAAACGGGGACGGCGACGCCGACGCCGACCTGACGGCCGACGAGGAGGAGGCGGTGTTCGCGCAGCTCCGCCTCCTCGGGTACATGGAGTGAGCGGTGGCCCTGGCCGCGGTGCACGACGTCCGCCTGCACTACCAGCGGCGGGAGGGAGCCGGGGGCCTGCCCGTCGTGCTCGTCCACGGCCTGGCCGCCAACCTGGCGTTCTGGTACCTGACGGTCGTGCCGGCGCTGCCACCGGACCTGCCGGTCGTGCTCTACGACCTGCGGGGCCACGGCCGCAGCGAGATGCCGCGCTCGCGGTACACGACGGCCGACATGGCCGAGGACCTGCACGCGCTGCTGGGCCACCTGGCCATCGACCGGGCGCACCTGGTCGGCCACAGCTTCGGGGGGAGCGTGGCCCTGCACCTGGCGGTCCTCCACCCCGAGGAGGTGGCCAGCCTGGTGCTGGCGGACGCCCGGGTGGCGGCCCTGCAGCCCTGGCCGCGGGACGTGTCCCGGCTGGCGCACCTGCCCGACCTGGCGGGGGCCGCGCCCCTGTCCCCCTTGCCCCCGGCCCGGCGGCCGCGGCCGGACCGGGGCCGGCGCCGCTGGCGCCAGCTGCTCGACCAGACCACGGCCCGGCGCGACATCGCCCAGGTGGCGGGGCTGACCCGGGAGCGGATCGCCGCGCTGGGGACCGAGTCGCTGCTGATCTACGGCACCCGGTCCCACTGCCTGCCGTCGTGCGACGGGCTCGGCGCCACGCTGGGCCGGTCGCGCACCGTGCTGGTCCCCGACGCGGGGCACTTCCACCCGGTGGAGCGGCCGGTGCTGTTCGCCCGCGAGGTGCAGGCCTTCGTGCGAGGCGCCGGGTGAGCGGCCACTTCACCCGCATCGCCCGCAACGGCTTCGGCGATCCGCTCAACGCGTACGCCCACACGATGGCCTGGTTCGACGACCACCTCTACGTGGGGACGATGCGGGCGAACCTGCACCTGCTGTCCCGCCGCCGGCCGTTCCCCACCACGGTGTGGCCGGTGCCGCGGCCCGAGGACGTCTACGACCTCGACCTGCGGGCCCAGATCTGGCGGCTGGCGCCGCGGCGGGGCACCTGGGAGCGGGTCCTGGTCGCCCCGCGCATCGTGGGCCGGACCAAGGAGCGGGTGCCGCGGGACATCAGCTACCGGGGCATGACGGTCATGCGGGACGCCCGGGAAGGCGTCGACGCCCTGTACGTCACCACCTGGGCGCCGTCCAAGGGCCGGGGCTCGCTGGTGCTGCGGTCGCTCGACGGCACGACGTTCCGCCCGGTGACCGACCCCGGCCTGGGCGACCCCAACGTCTCGGCGTTCCGGACCCTAACGGCCTTCCGCGACCGGCTGTTCCTGTCCCCCACGGCCCAGCCCGGCGGCCACACGAACACGCCGGGCCGGCCGCTGATCCTGGAGCTGGGACCGCGCGGCGAGTGGTGGCCGGCGGCGGAGCCCGGCTTCGGCGACCCCGACAACCTGGCCGTGTTCGAGCTGGCCACGTTCGCCGACCGGCTGTACGCGGGCACGCTCAACGCCGCGGACGGGTTCCAGCTGTGGCGCACCGACGCCCGCGGCGAGCCGCCCTACACCTGGACGCCGGTGATCGTGGGTGGCGCGGGCCGGGGCCCGCTCAACGAGGCGGTCGTGACCATGGCGGTGTTCCGGGACGCGCTGTACGTCGGGACGGGGATCCAGAACGGCGGCTACGACCGCGAGCACGGCGTCGGCCCGGGGGCGGGCGAGCTGATCCGGGTGTGGGACGACGACAGCTGGGACCTGCTCGTGGGCGACCCCCGGCCGTCCGGGCGGCGGACCGTGAGGTCCCGCAGCGGGTTCGGCGCCGGGTTCGACAACCCGTTCAACGGCTACTTCTGGCGGCTCGGCGTCCACGAAGGCCGGCTCTACCTGGGCACGTTCAACTGGAGCGTCCTGCTGCCCTACCTGGCGGTCGAGGATGCCCGGGGCGAGGCGGCCGAGCGCCTGCGCTGGGTGGGCGTGGACCGGGTCGCCCAGTTCGACGGCGGGTTCGACCTGTGGTCCTCCGCCGACGGCGAGCGCTGGTCGCCGGTCACGACCGACGGCTTCGGCAACGCGTACAACTACGGCGCCCGCACGGTCCTCGGCACCCCGGCCGGCCTGTTCGTGGGCACAGCCAACCCGTTCGGCCCCGAGGTCGCCCTGCGCTCGGCCAACCGCTGGGTGTACGTCCCCAACGAGGACGGCGGCGCGGAGGTCTGGCACGCCCCGTCGCGCTCCCGCCCGCCCGGAGGCCGGTCCCGGTGATCCCGTTCTCCCACTCCGCGACCTACCGGGCGATGAACGAAGCCTTCGCCCGGGTGGTGGCCGGCTTCGCCTCTCCCTCCACCGTCCCGATGCCCGTCGTCCTCGACCTCGCCGGCGGCGCAGGCGACCACGCCGCCGCCCGCCTGGTGGGCGGCGAGGGCGCCCGGGTGGTCGTCGTCGACGCCGCCTGGCGCTCCCTGGCCCGCACGGTCGGCGTCCTGCGCGCCGAGGCCTCGGCCGGCGCCCTCCCGCTCCGCCCCGGCGCGGTCGACGTCGCCCTGGTCGGCAACGCGATCCACTGCTTCGACGACAAGCCCGAGGTCATGGCCGAGCTGGCCCGCGCCGTGCGCCCGGGCGGGATCCTCGCCTTCAACACGGCGTTCTACGGCGGCACGCTGCTGGACGGCACCCAGGAGTTCTACGCCGAGTGGGTCAAGGGCGGCCTCCGCCGAGCCAAGGCGTCGTCGACCACCTCGGCGACCACCTCTACCGCCGACCGCCGCCCCCGCCGACCCCGCCGCGACACCCCGGCCTTCCGCGCCCGCTGGCTCACCCGCGACGACTTCGCCTCCCTGGCGGAGTCGAGCGGCTTCGACGTCCTCGCCCTCGACGAGCGCGTGGTCACCCTCACCCCTGCGGACCTAGAGGGCCTGTGCCACCCCGACGGCACGTGGGAGACCGACCTCGCCGGAGTCCTGCTCCCCGGCTACCCCCTCGACACCGCCTGCCAGGCCCTGGCCAACTCGGTAGCCCCGGCCCTGGACGCCGCCGGCCTGGCGGAGATCCCCCGCGGCTGGCTGGAAGTTGTCGCCCGACGGAGGCCAGACCGGTGACCCCCGACCCCGATACCGACCTCCGCCTCGGGCTCGGCCTCGCAGGCCAGGTCGCGGTCGTCACCGGCGCCAGCGCCGGCATCGGCGCCGCCACCTGCCACGCCCTAGCCGCCGCGGGTGCCCACGTCCTGGCGGTAGGCCGCGACACCTCCCGCCTGGCCGCGGTGGTCCACGCCTGCTCCGCCGCCCACGCCACCGCCCACACCACCGCCCCCGACGCCCCCGCCTCCTCCCCACGCACCGCCGACCCCGCTCGCTCCTTGGCCGCGGCCCCCGACGCCCCCGCCTCCTCCCCGCGCACCGCCGACCCCGCTCGCTCCCTCGCCGCGGCCCCCGACGCCCACACCTCCTCCCCACGCGCCGCCGACCCCGCTCGCCCCCTCGCCGCGCCCCCCGACGCCAGATCGCTCGTCGCCGATGCCCGATCCG
>DATBGF010000520.1:0-5133 GCA_036558145.1 Acidimicrobiales bacterium | reverse complement strand
GAGTACACGGTGGCGGCCATCCTGTGGGCCAACAAGGGCGCCTTCGTCGAGCGCGAGCGCCTGCGCGGGGCCGAGATGCCGCGGCTCCCTCGCCGTCACCCGGTCGGCAACTGGGCCAAGCGCATCGGCCTGGTGGGCGCGTCCCACGTCGGCCGGGCGGTCGTCGAGCTGCTGGCGCCCTACCGGTGCTCGGTGGCGATCGCCGACCCGTACCTGAGCGCCGCGGGGGCCGCCGCGCTGGGCGTGGACAAGGTCGAGCTGGACGAGCTGCTGGCGACCAGCGACGTGGTCAGCCTGCACGCCCCGGCACTGCCGTCGACCGAGCGGATGATCGGCGCCCCGCAGCTGGCCCGGATGATGGACGGCGCCACGCTGATCAACACCGCCCGGGGCGTGCTGGTCGACCACGACGCCCTGGTGCCCGAGGTGCGCAGCGGCCGGCTCACCGCGGTGCTCGACGTCACCGACCCCGAGCCGCTGCCGCCCGACCACCCGCTGCTCCACCTGCCGGCGTGCGTCGTCACGCCCCATCTGGCCGGCTCGCAGGGCACCGAGCTGTCCCGCCAGGCCGAGCTCGTCGTCGAGGAGATCCGCCGCTTCGCCGCGGGCGAGCCGCCGCTCCACCCGGTGGTGGCGGACGACATCGGTCGGGTCGCATGAGCGCCCGCCCGCTCCCGCCGCTGTGGCCCGGCCGCCGCACCACCGGGATGTCCGCCGTCCTCCTGCCCTTCGCCGAGGACGGGGCGATCGACTGGGACGCCCTCGCCGCCGCGGTCGAGCGCACGGCGGCCGCCGGGCTGGTCCCCGCGGTCAACATGGACACCGGCTACGGCCCGTCCCTCGACCCTGCGACCCGGGCCCGGGTGCTGGCGGTCACGGCCAAGGTGCTGGGCGGGGCCGAGCTGGTGCCGGGCTGGTCGTTCGTGGCCGGCGCCCACGTGGACGGCGACGCCACCGGCTTCGACGCCGGCGCCCACCAGGCGGCGCTGGCGGAGGTGGCGGAGGCGGGCGGGGTGCCGATCCTGTTCCCGTCGGCCGGGCTCGCCGGCCTGGCCGACGAGGACGTGGCCGGCGCCCACGCCGCGGTGGCCGGCGCGGTGGACCGGATGCTCGGCTTCGAGCTCGGCCGCCAGTTCCACCCCCTCGGGCGCATCTGGTCCCTCGCCACCTACGCCGCCGTCCTGGAGATCCCCCAGGTCGTGGGGGCCAAGCACTCGTCGCTGGCCCGTGAGCCCGAGTGGGACCGCCTGGCCCTGCGGGACGAGTGCCGCCCCGAGTTCCTGGTCCTCACCGGCAACGACCTCGCCATCGACATGGTGCGCTGGGGCAGCGACTACCTGCTGGGACTCTCGGCCTTCGCCCCGGAGGCCTTCGCGGCGCGGGACCGGCTGTGGGCGGCAGGCGACGCCCGGGCGCTGGCGGTCGACGACGCCCTCCAGGCCCTCGGGGCGCTCGCCTTCCGGCCGCCGGTGCCCGCGTACCGCCACGATGCCGCCCTCGTCTGGCGGCGCCGGGGCTGGGCCGCGACCGCCGCCGTCCATCCGGACAGCCCGACCCGGCCCGCGGGCGAGGACGAGCTGCTCGCCACCCTCCTGGACCGGCTCGACGGCGTGCTCGCGGAGGTGGCGGCGTGAGGTTCCCGGCCGGGCAGGGCGGCTGGGACTACGTGTGGGACCACCGGCGCAAGCCCCACGTCCACCCCCTGGCCACGCCGGCCGGCGTCGTCCTGACCCGGGTCGAGCCGCCCGACCACCCCTGGCAGCGGGGCCTGTGGTTCGTGGTCAAGTTCGTGGACGGGGACAACTTCTGGGAGGAGCTCGACCCGCCCGGCTACGGCGTCCAGCGCCACGCCGGTCCGCCCCGGCAGACCGGCGACACCATCGAGGGCGAGCTGGACTGGATCCGTCCCGACCGCGAGACCGTGGCCGTGCGCGAGCGGCGCCGGCTCACCCACGTCCCCCTGGACGAGGACGCCTACGCCGTGGACTGGGACGTCACGCTGGTCGCGGCGGCCGACTCGGTGTACGACCGCACGCCCTTCATGGGCATCTGGGGCGGCTACTCGGGGCTGGCCTTCCGGGGCCGGGAGGACTGGCACGACACCCGCCTGCGCCTCGACGACGGCTCGGAGCACGAGCGGGTGACGCCCCAGCGCTCACGCTGGTGCGACCTGTCCGGCACCGCCGACGCGCAGCCGGTGGGCGTGTGCGTGCTCGACCACCCGGCCAACCCGTCGCACCCGGTCCCGTTCTACGCCACGTGCCGGGCCGGCGACGGGTACGGCAGCGGCTGGGCCAACACGGTGTACCCCGCGTTCCTGTGGGACGGTGCCCGGCCGGTCGCCGCAGGGGAGCCGCTGCGCTTCCGCTACCGGGTGGTCGTCCACGACGGCCACTGGGACGCCGCCCGGGCCGAGGCCGCGTGGGCGCGCTACGCAGAGCCCGCCTAGCCGAACGCCCCCGGACACGCCGCGGCCATCTCCGCTCCGAGCTGCTGGGTCTCGGCGCTGGATCCGCCGGAGGCGAAGGCCTCGCTCACGGCCTGCGGGTTGGCGGCGACGAACGCCCGGACACAGGCCTCGGCCTCGGGTGTGAGCTCTGTCGGCGCCTGGCTCAGGATGATCTCGCTCGCCAGCTCGGGGCAGGTGCCCACCGACGCGGCCAGGAGGTTCTCGATGTCGTCGGTCGACCCGTCCAGGAACGTGATGGCCCAGCCGTCCGCGACCGCCTGTTCCTCGAAGCTGCCGGACAGGCACGTCTCCGCGTCGGGCGACAGCTCGACGCCGAACTCGTCGATGAAGCTGGCGGCCATCAACTCCCGGAGCGGGCCCACCACCTCGCACTCGACGAGCGCGCTGGACACGCGCGTCTGTGCGCCGTCGGGGATCTCGACGTCGAGGTCGGCGAAGCTGTCCGCCTCGGCGAACTCGTCGGGGGAGACGCCGGCCTCCGCCAGGGCATCCGCTCCGAAGAGATCGACCATCTCGGTCGCGAAGCAGTGCGCCTGGGTGTCGTCGAGCTGCGGTCCGTCGTCCGCGGTCAGAGCTGCGGCGGCCGCGTCGACGTAGTCGCCGGCGTCCCCACCCTCGTCCTGCGCCGTCGTGGTCGGCGCGGCATCGTCGTCGTCGTCACCGCCGCAGGCCCCGAGCAGCAGGCCCGCGACCAGGATCACCAGGGTGCGTCGCATCCCGGGACGGTACTCCCCGGGCCGGCCGCCGGCTGTTTCCGACCGACGGCGGGTCAGAGGCCGTCGAGGGCGGCGACCCCGGCCTCGATGACGCGCTCGGGGTTGTCGGCCCCCACCGGGACCAGGCGATCGACGCCGAGCTCGGCGAACCGGCCCGCCAGCTCCGGGGTCATCCGGCCCCGCGGGGTGACGCTGAGCTCGAGCCGCCCGAGGTGCTCCGGCCGCTCGACCTGCTCCGCCGCCGCCTGCAGGCCGGCGAGGCACCGGGCCGTGTCGTCGGGGCTGAGCCAGTAGCCGTACCAGCCCTGCGCCCGGGCGACGGCCCGCCGGTAGGCCGCGGGGCTGTGGCCGCCGACGACGATCGGGAGGGGGCGCTGGACCGGACGCGGGTGGGCGTCGATGCCGGCGAAGTCGACGAAGCGCCCGTGGTAGGCGGGCTGGTCGTCGTACCAGAGCGCCGCGATGGCGTCGAGGTACTCGTCGGTGACGGCGCCCCGGTTGGCGAAGTCCGCCCCCAGGGCCCGGAACTCGGGCTCCAGGTACCCGGCCCCGACCCCGAGCATCACGCGGCCGCCCGAGAGGACGTCGAGGGTGGCGAACTGCTTGGCGATCACGGCCGGGTTGCGCTGGGGCAGGATCACGATGCCCGTGGCCAGCCGGATCGTGCTCGTGTGGGCGGCCGCCCACGTGAGCGCCAGGGTCGAGTCGAGCGCCGGGTCCCGCGGGTCCATGGGCGACGGCGGCTGCTGGGGATCGGGGAGCACGATGTGCTCACCCGCCCACAGCGAGTCGAAGCCGGCGGACTCGGCGAGGCGGGCGGTGGCCACCAGGACGTCGGGCTGCGTGGTCGCGCCGATGTTGATGTGCACCAGTCCCAGTCGGAGTGTCATGCGGGGAGCGTCGCGCACCGCGCAACGCCGCGCCGTGCGACGCTGGGCGGATGCGCCCACCCCCGGTCGACCAGCTCGTCGAGCTGCGCTCCTACGAGATCGTCCCCGGCGGCGTGCCCGCCTTCGTCGAGCACTTCGAGGCGCACTTCCTGGCCTCACAGGCGGCCCTCGGCATGGACATCGTGGGCCAGTTCACCGTCCCGGGCGACGCTGCCCGCTTCGTGTGGGTCCGCCGGTTCCGCGATCCCGCCCGCCGGGCGGACGCGCTCGCACAGTTCTACGGCGGCCCGGTGTGGAAGGAGTTCGGCCCGCGCGCCAACGAGCTCATGGTCGACCACACCGACGTCCACCTGCTCGTACCGCACCCGTCCGGTCCACCGTTCGCCCCGGGCCAGGTCCCCCGGGACCAGCCCCGGACCGTCGTCATCGCCACCTACGACCTCGGCGACGCCGAGCTGCCCGCGGGCGCGATGTCCCGGGAGCTCGCCGCCGCGGGTGCCTCCGGCGTGACCGAGCTGGGACGGCTGGTCACCGCCGGCGTCCCCAACGACTTCCCCCGGCTGCCGGTGCACGAGGACGTCACGGTCGGGGTGTGGCTGCTGGCCGATCCCTCGGGCGGGGCCGCCGCCGTGACGCTGGCGCAGGCGGTGGCGGGGGAGGGTCTCTCCGTGCGGACGATGCCGGTCACGCCGACGTTCCGCTCAACTCTCGGCTGACGGGACCGGTCCGGCGTGTTTGACTGCCCGTGATGACCCAAACCACCGATCCCACGGTGCAGGAGTACCAGCGGCGGGCGGAGGAGGCCGAGCACTCACCGATGCTGGTGCTGCTCAAGGTCGGGCGAGGCATCGTGTGGGTGGTCTACGCCCTGGCGATCGCGACCGCGATCCTGCTGGCCACGGCCTTCTTCCTGGCCCTGGCGGGCGCCAACCCCGACGCGGGCTTCGTCGAGTGGGTGTACCGCAGCACCGCACGGGCCATGGAGCCCTTCCGGGGCATCTTCCCCACCCACCAGGTGAGCGACGCCTCGGTCCTCGACTTCTCGCTCCTGTTCGCC
>DATBGF010000519.1:0-7680 GCA_036558145.1 Acidimicrobiales bacterium | reverse complement strand
GACCGGCGTGGACGGGGACAGCCCGGTCCCCGCCAGCCGCTGCGCGGCGCGGGCCATGTCCAGCACCGCGTGGCCCTGGGCGGGACCGACCATGTAGGTGTGCAGCCCGGGCGTGCCGAGGCCCTGGTAGTCGCTGACGGCGACCGCCCAACCCTTGTCCAGCAGGGCTTTCACGAACGCGCCCTCGTAGTCGGCGCCCTGGGACAGCGTGTAGGAGGGCGCGCAGTCGTCGCCGACCCCCCGGGTGCCCACGGCGTAGGACACGAGCGGCCGGGTGCCCGCCCCGGTCCACGGCGCGTCGGGGACCAGCACGGTGCCGCTCACGGCCATCGGCTGGCCGAGGGCGTCGGTCGAGCGGTACAGGACCTGCCGGGCGGTGACGCCGGCCACCGGCGCCTTGGCGAACGGGTCGAGCGTGAACCGGCTCGCCCGGGACGAGATCACATCCCCCGGCCGCCCCGCGGGCAGCGGCGACGGCGCCCGGTAGAAGGCATCGTCGCCCGGGAACGGCGGATCGCACGCCGTGAGGACGATGGCAGCCACCGCGGCCAGGACGACGACACCGCGCCAGGGCGCGCGCCGCAGACGTGCAGGTGCACGCAGCATGGATCCCCTCCCGTTGCCGCCCACCTACGAACTCTGAGTCAATAGTGGCGCAGTTCTGGCCTCAAAAGTCAATAGTCGAGAGGATTACGGCGTGAGCGCGCCGTCGTAGACGGAGCGGGCTCCGGCGATGTCCTCCCGGTGGCAGCGCGCCCAGTCGACCAGGGGGGCGACGGCGTCGAGCAGGCTGGCGCCGAGGGCGGTGAGCTCGTAGTCGACCCGGGGCGGCACGACCGGGTGCACGGTGCGGGTGACCAGGCCGTCACGTTCCAGCTGGCGCAGCGTCAGGGTGAGCATCCGCTGGCTGATGCCGTCGATCTCCCGGCGCAGCTCGCTGAAGCGCCGCGTGCCGCCGCCCAGCAGCTCCACCACCAGCAGCGACCACTTGTCGCCCAGGCGGTCGAGCAGATCGCGGATCTCGCACGTCTGCGTCTCCTCGACCCGGGCCGGCCGGGCGGTACCCCTCGTGTGACCGGGTTCCCCCGATGTGCCGTCTTCCATCGTTGCCCATGGTGACCGATCATGGGGTCAGTCACAAGAAGTAACTGAGAGCACGAGGAGGAACCAGCCATGCCCGCTCCCGCCGTCGGCGTCTTCCTGCCCACCCTGTCCGGGCGCGGCGAGCCCCTGGCCGATGTCGTGGCGGCCGCCCGCCACGCCGAGGACCTGGGCTTCGAATCCGTGTGGGTCGTCGACCAGCTGGTGGCCGGCACCGGCGTGCCGATCCTCGACAGCGGCACGGTGCTGGCGGCCGCGGCCGGGGCCACCCGGCGGGTCCGGCTCGCCTACGGGGTGATGATCGTGCCGCTGCGCCCTGTGGTGTGGGCGGCCAAGCAGGTGGCGTCGCTGCAGCACCTGTCCGGCGACCGCGTGATCCTGGGCGTCGGGGTGGGCGGCGATCGCCACGGGCGCTCATGGGTGGCCGCCGGCGTCCCGCGCCGGGAGCGGGGACGTCGCACCGATGCGGCGCTGGCCGTGCTGCCCGACCTCATCGCCGGCAAGCCCTCGATCGTCGACGGCGCCGAGGTGACCCTGTCCCCCGGCGCCACCGTGCCGCCCATCGTGGTCGGCGGCACGGCCGAGGCCGCCCTGGCGCGGGCGGCAGCGCACGGCGACAGCTGGTTCAGCCTGCCGGTCCCCCCTCCCCTCGTCGCCGAGACCGCCGAGCGGCTGGCCGCGCTGGCCGAGGCCGCGGGCCGGCCCGTCCCGGCCATCACCGGCAGCGCCATGGTGGCCGTCGACGGCGACCCCGCCCTAGCCCCGCCCGACGCGCTGGTCCGTGCGCTCGCCGATCCCGACGGCCTGTACGGCATCCCGGCGGAGGCGGTGCCGGACGCGCTGGTCACGGGAGGGCCCGAGGCCGTCGCTGCCCGCCTGGCGGGCTTCGCGGCGATCGGCGCCGAGCGCGTGGTCGTCACCCTGGCGGGCGGCGACTGGTTCCGCCAGGCGGAGCTGCTGGCGGAGGCCGCCCGCCGGCTATGACCACTCGAGGCCGGCGCGGTCCCACTGGCCGAGATCGGCGGCGGCCGCGTACGTGTCCTGCAGGAACGCGAGCAGCATCCCGTCGCCGTCGTCGGACTCGCGGACGGCCCGGTAGGGCAGGACGAACTCGCCGAGGTCCGGCTGGTACGGGGCGAGGCCGGGCGGGCGGACCGGCACGTCCGGGAAGCCGGGCGGCTCGGGGTAGGCGTAGGAGTAGAACACGCCCTCGTCGCTGCCGCCGGGCCAGTAGCCGGCGCTGGAGACCTCGTGGGAGTAGGCGTCGACCATCACCCAGTCGGCGCAGTTCGGGGCGCCGCCGGGGTGGCGGGGGGCCTCACGGCCGGAGAAGCGGGTCACCGCCAGGTCGAAGGCGCCCCAGAAGAAGTGGACCGGGCTCACCTTGCCCACGAACCCGGCCCGGAACCCGGACATCACCCGTTCGGCCTGGACCAGGGACAGCCAGAACCGGTGGGCGTACGCCGGGTCGTAGGAGGCGTGCTCGTGGTCGTCGGCGAACGGGGTGGCGTCGACGACCTCGACCGGGCGGGCGAGGATGTCGACGCCCAGGCCCAGCTCCGACAGCCGGGCCATCACCTCGCCGTAGAAGTCGGCCACCGACCGGGGCGCCAGCGCAACGGTCGCACCGGGCCCGTCGACCGGCTCGATCGCCAGCTCGTGACGCTGGAAATCGAACACCATCTCGAACGCCGTCGTGCCGTACGGCATCAGCGACGTGGTCAGGCCGCGGGCGTTGACGTACAGCGTGATGTTCCACCAGTGGTTGACCCGGGGGGCCAGGGCCAGGCGGACCTTGCCCACCACCTGGGTCCAGCGGTGCAGGGTGTCGCGGGTGTCCTCCCACTCGGACACCGGGAGCTCGGGCCACGACGACATGGCGGGCCCGGTCTCAGCGCCGCGCGTCGCGGCGCGCCTGGCGCCGTGCGCCCTCGGCGAGGGAGGATGCCTCCTGCTTCTTGCGCGCCGGTGACTTGGGCGCGGCCCGCTTCGTGGTCGGGGGACGAGGGCTGTCCGCCGCCCGCTCGGCCCGGGCCGGTCCCGACCCGTCGCTGCGAGCCGCGGCCAGCCGAGCGGCACGGAGCTCGGCCGCGCTCTGCCGGGCCGCCTTGGCCAGGGCGGTGCTGACCCGGGCCAGCGCGACCTCGAACACCTCGGCCTTGTCCCGGGACCGCTGGCCCCGGGAGTACGCCGCGCCCCGGCCGCGGGCCTCCCCCACCCTGGCGCCGGCCGCGCGGCGGTACTGCCCGACGTGCTTGTTGCGGGCGCGCCGGACCCGGGTGTGCAGGTCGAGCAGCCCGTCCTCGTCCAGCGCGGCGAGCGCAGCGGGCTCGGTCTCGCGCAGGATCTCCAGCTCTGCGTCGCTCATTCCGGGAGGTTGAGGTGCCATGTTCGACCTACCTGACCGGACGAACAGTACCCCGTGGGTCTACGCAGCAAGCGCCTCGGCGGCCGCCGCGATCTTGGCCTCGCCGGTGGTGGTGAGCTGGCGGACGATGTCCACGAACGTGGGGTGTTCGAGGCCGGAGACCAGGAACGTCCAGCGGTAGGCCCGCTGCTGGTGGGCGCGGATCTCGTCCCGCTCGGCGGCGCTCAGGCTGCGGCCGGCCGCGTCCTGCAGGGCGTCGATGTCCAGCTCCATCTGCTGGGCGAGGAGCCCGTCGACGGCGCCGCCCAGCTCCAGCAGCTCGTCGACCGCCTGCTCGCGCTGGTCGGCTGTCAGCTCGGCCGCGACCTCGTCGATCAGCAGGCTGTCCAGGCGGGCGTGGCGGGACTCGTCGACCCAGTGGAAGCGCAGGATGTCGCGGAACAGCTCGTCCAGCTCGCCCCGGTCCCGGACGTGGGAGACGTAGTGCAGCTGGGTGAACCACTCGATCATGCTGGTCAGGAGCAGAGCGGTGAGCGGCGACGTGGCCAGCACGGCCTCGGCGACCGCCTCGCGGCCCGGCACCAGGCCGCAGGGGGCCCCGAACCCGGCCGCGAACTGCTCGCAGGCCCGGCGCAGCATCTCCTGGTGCTTGGTCTCCTCCTCGGCGAAGCGGAGCAGGGACCACAGCCTCGTCTCGTCGCCGTAGACGTCGGCCCGGGCGCGGTCCATCACCATCGGGACGATGTACTCCTCGACGAAGGCGAAGATGTGGCAGTAGCTGTTGCCGCGGATCTGGTTGAGCATCCGCTTCTCGTCGTCGCTGAGGCAGGCGATGCCGTTCACCCCGGCGATGCGCTCGGGCAGGAACGGCTTGGAGAAGTCGAAGTCGCGGCCCTGGAAGCAGTCGTCGACCGTCCAGGCGTGGGTGATCGAGCCCTGCAGGCAGGTCTCGTACCGGTAGTCGTGGGTCAGCATGCAGTCGAGCCTGACGACCGCCCGGGGCCCGCACATCCGTCGCAGCTACCGAACCGCTACCGACCGCCTACCTAGCCGGGGCCGGGATTGGCATCATGGTGGGTGTCGGTAGGCACCGGACGAGGGGTCACACCGCGCGAGGCGGAGGTGTTGGCGGCGGTCGGCTCGCACCTGACCAACGCGCAGATCGCCGGCCGCCTGCACCTGTCGGTGCGGACCGTGGACTCGCACGTCGCCTCGCTCCTGCGCAAGCTCGGGGTCGCCGATCGCCGGGCCCTGGCCGAGCTCGCCCCCGCGGTGGGCGCGGGCCCCGCGCTCGGGGCCGGGATCGCGGGTGTGCCGGAGACGTGGACGAGCCTGGTCGGGCGCCAGGACGAGGTCGCCGGCGTCGCGGCGGCCATGGACGAAGCCCGGCTGGTCACGCTGGTCGGTCCGGGCGGTGTGGGCAAGACCCGGCTGGCCGTCGAGGTGACCCGCGCCGTGGGGCCCTCCTTCCCGTTCGGGGGCGGCTTCGCCGAGCTCCAGCCGGTGCAACCCGACTTCGTGGTCCAGGCCGTGGCCACGACCCTCGGGGTCGCCGGCCAGCCCGGGCGCACGGTGGAACAGAGCGTGCAGGGCCACCTGGAGCGGCGGCGCGTGCTCATCGTGCTCGACAACTGCGAGCACGTCCTGGCCACGGCGGCCACCTTCGTCGCCAACCTGCTGGCCGCGTGTCCCCAGGTGAGCGTGCTGGCGACGAGCCGGGAGCGCCTCGGCGTGGCCGGCGAGCGCGTCGTGGCGGTCAACCCGCTCTCCACCGAGGGGGCGGCGGACTCCGAGGCGGTGCGCCTGTTCGTGGAGCGGGCCCGGGCGCAGGACCCGGCCTTCGCCGACGACGGCGACACGGTCGCCCGGCTCTGCGTCCGCCTCGACGGGCTGCCGCTGGCCATCGAGCTGGCCGCCGCCCGGGTGGCCTCCGTCGGCTCCCGGCCGCTGCTGGACGCCACGACCGATCGGCTGCGGCTGCTCTCCGGTGGCCAGGGCCGGCACCGGTCGCTGCGAGCCGTCCTGGACTGGAGCCACGACCTGCTCGGCGAGCCCGAACAGCGGCTGCTGCGCCGGCTCGGGGTGTTCGCCAACGCCTTCGACCTGCCCGCCGTGGTCACCGTCGCCGGCGACGGTGGGGACCGGGCCGCCGCGATCGACACGCTCGGCCACCTGGTCGACAAGAGCCTGGTGCTGCGCCGGCCCGCCCCGGCCGCTCCGCGCTGGGCCCTGCTCGAGACCGTGCGCAGCTACGCGCTCGACCGGCTCCGGGCCAGCGGGGAGGACGCCGCCACGCAGGCGCGGCACCGGTCGTGGGCGGCCTCGGTCGCCGCGGACCTGTCGGAGCGCCTCGAAGCCGGCGGGGCGTGGGCGGACGACTTCGACCACGTCGTGGACGACCTGCGCGCCGCCATCGAGCTCGCGCCGGCCGGTCCGGACCCGACCAGCTACGAGCTGGCCCGGGCCACCGGGATCCTCACCTTCGCCCGCGGGCTGATCGCCGAGGCGCAGCGCCACCTCAAGGTCGCGGCCACGCACGCGACCACGCCGGTCCAGGCCGCGACGGCACTCCAGGCCGCGGCGCACGTCGCGATGAACGACGTCCGCACCGCCGCCGCGGTCCGGCTGCTCGTCGACGCCGCGACGGCCGTCGCCGGATCCGACGACGCCCGGCACACCGTCTGCCTGGCGCAAGCCCTGATGATCGCCCAGCGCTTCACCGGCGGGCTCGACGAGGAGATCCCCTACGGGCGCATGCAGGAGCTGGCCGACGAGATGCGCCGCCTGCCGCCGCCGGCCGACCCGTTCGCGGCGGCGTGGCGGGCGCTGGCCGAGAGCTGGATGGCCAGTGGGAACACGACCGACGCCGACCTCGGGCTGGCCGAGTCGGCGCTGGCCGACGCCCGCTCGGTCGGGGATCCGACCCTGATCTGTGTGGCGACCGATGCGGTCGGCGCCGCGCTCCTGAACACGGGGCGGCACCACGACGCCTTCGAGCTGGACCGGACCCGCCTCGACGTCATCGGACGCATGCGCGGCCACGATCCGCACGCGACCTACGAGATCGACGACGCGATCGAGACGATCGGTCACGCCGGTTGCGCGGCCGGTGAGCTGCGCTCGGCGCTGGCGGCGCAGGCCGCGGCGATCGGCGCCTACGACGTGGAGCGGCCCCACCGCCCGGTCCGCTGCGCCGTGATGTTCCCCCTCGGCCTCGCCCTCACCGGTCGGTTCGACGAGGCGTCGATCGTCGCGGAGAGCATGTGGTCCGCATGGCTCGCCGCCGGCAGCCCGTTCGCGGGATGGATGGGCTCGGCGCTGCTCGGCGCGGCCCTGGCTCACGGCCTGCGCGGCCAGACCGGGGCGTACGAGGAGTGGCTGCGTCGCACCGCACACCTCTTCCCCGACCGGGACATGTGGGACGTGTGCAACACGGGAACGGTGGCAGCCTTCACCGTCGCCCGCGTCGCGCTCCATGGCGGCGACGTGGACGAGGCCCGCTCCGTGCTGGCGCGCTACCTCGACCATCCGCCCGTGAGCCCGGCCGGCGCGCTGTCGTACTTCAACGGCTACCCCCGGGCGCTCGCCGCCGACGTCGCCGCGGCCGTCGGATCGCCCGATGCGCCGGCGTTGATCGACGGTGCCATGCCCGCCGCCACCGAGAACCGTTGGGCCGCCGCCTGCGTCGACCGCGCCCGCGGACGGCTCGCCGGCGATCCGAACCTGATCGCGCGGGCCGCCGAGGCGTTCGCCGACATCGACGCCCGGTTCGAGCAGGCGTGCACCCTGGTGCTGCTCCCCGACCACGCGGCCCGGGCACGCCGGCTGCTCGGCGAGCTCGACTGCGCGCCTCCGGCGTGAGCGACGACCCACCGCCGACGTTCGACCCGTTCGAGCCGGGCTTCGTCGCCTGGCCGTACCCGCAGTACGACCGGCTGCGGGCGCTGCTCGCCCACCCCGACCAGCTCGCCCGGCTCCGGGCCGATCCGAACCTCGTGCCGGGGCGCGCTCCACGAGCTGATGCGCAACGACGGGCCCAACCAGTTCCTCCGGCGCATCGCCCTGGCCCCGCTGACCCTGGGTGAGGGCAACGGCGGCGCCCGCACGATCGCCGCCGGCGACGTGGTCTACCCGGGCGTCGCCGCCGCCAACCGGGACCCGGCCCGCTGGCCCGAGCCGGACCGCGTGGTGATCGACCGCCTCCGGGGGCT
>DATBGF010000518.1:0-10546 GCA_036558145.1 Acidimicrobiales bacterium | reverse complement strand
CCGACCCGGCGCCGTTCAAGTACCTCGCCCCCTACGCCGGATGCGCCATGGGCCAGCACTGGATGGAGAACGCCGAGCACGCGCTCATCGTCTACGACGACCTGTCGAAGCAGGCCGAGGCCTACCGCCAGGTCGCGCTGCTCCTGCGCCGCCCGCCGGGCCGCGAGGCCTACCCCGGCGACGTGTTCTACCTGCACAGCCGGTTGCTCGAGCGGGCGGCCAAGCTGTCCGACGAGAACGGTGGCGGCTCGCTGACCGCCCTGCCGGTGATCGAGACCAAGGCCGGCGACATCTCGGCCTACATCCCGACCAACGTTATCTCCATCACCGACGGCCAGATCTACCTGCAGGACGACCTGTTCAAGTCCGGCATCCGGCCCGCCTTCGACACCGGCCAGTCGGTGTCCCGGGTGGGGGGCGCCGCCCAGATCAAGGCCATGAAGGCGGCGGTGGGCACGCTCAAGGGCGACCTCTCCCAGTTCCGGGAGCTGGAGTCGTTCGCGGCGTTCGGGTCCGAGCTGGACAAGGTGTCCCAGGCCCAGCTGGACCGGGGCTACCGCCTCGTCGAGCTGCTCAAGCAGCCGCTCAACAGCCCGATGCCGGTCGAGGAGCAGGTCGTGTCGCTGTACGCCGCGACCCACGGCTACCTCGACCCGGTGCCGGTGACCGAGGTCAAGCGGTTCGAGCTCGAGCTGCTGGAGTGGTTCCAGGCCCGCCACAGCGACATCCTCGACGCCATCCGCAGCAAGGGGGCCATCCCCGACGAGGACGCGTTCGACAAGGCGATCGCCAACTTCGCCGAGCAGTTCGGCTGGGAGCAGGCCGCCGACGAAGCCGCCGAGGCGGCCCCCGAAGCGAGCGAGTAGATGCCCGGCGGCAAGGAACGGGCGCTGCGCCGGCGCATCCGCTCGGTGCAGTCGACCAAGAAGATCACCAAGGCGATGGAGCTCATCGCCGCCAGCCGCATCCTCAAGGCCCAGCAGCGGGTGACCGCGGCGCGGCCCTACAGCGAGCGGATCACCGAGGTGATCGGGAACCTGGCCGCCGGCGGCGCCGGTCGCGGCTCGCCCCTGCTCGAGCAGCGGCCGGTCGTCAACACCGTCGCCTACGTGGTGATCACGGCCGACCGGGGCCTGTGCGGCGCCTACAACAGCAACATCATCCGCTCGGCGGAGCGCTCGATGCAGCGCCAGCAGGCCGAGGGCCGCCAGACCCGGCTCATCACCGTGGGCCGCAAGGCCGAGTCCTACTTCCGCTTCCGGGGCTGGACCATCGACCGCAGCTTCACGGGCTTCTCCGACAACCCCACCTACGAGGACGCCCGGGCCATCGCCGACCACATGGTCGAGCGCTTCGAGTCGGGCGAGTACGACCTGGTGGAGCTGGCGTACACCCGGTTCCTGTCGGCCGCCAGCCAGCGGGTGAGCATCCGGCGCTTCGTGCCGCTCGACCCCGAGATGCTCGACGCCCGGCCCGAGGGCCTGCAGGCGGACTACGAGTACGAGCCCGGCGCCCAGGAGATCCTCGACCGGTTGCTGCCCCGCTACGCCGAGGCGCGGCTCTACGCCGCCCTGCTGGAAGGGGCCGCGTCCTTCTTCGCCGCCCAGCAGCGGGCCATGAAGTCCGCCACGGACAACGCCGAGGACCTGATCGTCAAGTACAGCCGGGCCATGAACCGGGCCCGGCAGGACGCCATCACCACCGAGATCATGGAGATCGTCGGCGGCGCCGAGGCCATGCGGGCTGCGCAGTCCGGCGGCGAGGACCTCCTGGTCGACCACGTCCTCATGTCGGCCGACGTCCTGGTCGACTCCCTCCACGACTCCCTCGAACGCACGCGCCAGTAGCACAGGAGCCCGAAATGACCGTCACCGACACCAGCACCGACACCGGCGCCGACGCCCTCAAGCCGGGGCGCGTGGTCGCCATCGCCGGCCCGGTGGTCGACGTCGAGTTCCCGCCCGACGCCGTGCCCGCCATCAACACGGCCCTCGAGATGACCATCACGGTCGACGGCGAGCCCGTGGCCGTGCGGGCCGAGGTGGCCCAGCAGATCGGCGACAGCCGGGTCCGGGCCATCTGCCTCAAGCCGACCGACGGCCTGACCCGGGGCACCGAGGTGCGCAACCTGGGCACCGGCCTGACCATGCCGGTGGGCGACGGCGTGCTCGGCCACGTCACCAACGTGATCGGCGAGCCGCTCGACGTCCCCGAGCTCGACGCCGACAAGATCGACACCCACTGGGACATCCACCGCGAGGCGCCCGGCTTCGACGCCCTCGAGCCCAAGAAGGAGGTGTTCGAGACCGGCATCAAGGTCATCGACCTCCTCACCCCCTACCTGCGGGGCGGCAAGATCGGCCTGTTCGGCGGGGCCGGTGTGGGCAAGACCGTGCTCATCCAGGAGATGATCCGCCGCGTCGCCGAGCAGTTCGGTGGCGTGTCGGTGTTCGCCGGCGTGGGCGAGCGCACTCGTGAGGGCACCGACCTGTTCCTGGAGATGCAGGAGTCGGGCGTGCTCGAGAAGGCCGCCCTCGTGTTCGGCCAGATGGACGAGCCGCCGGGCGTGCGCCTGCGGGTCGCGCTGTCCGCCCTGACCGTGGCCGAGTACTTCCGGGACGCCAAGGGCCAGGACGTGCTGCTGTTCGTCGACAACATCTTCCGCTTCGTGCAGGCGGGCTCCGAGGTGTCGACGCTGCTCGGCCGCATGCCCTCGGCCGTGGGCTACCAGCCCACCCTGGCCGACGAGATGGGCGAGCTCCAGGAGCGCATCACCTCGACCCGGGGCCGGTCCATCACCTCGCTGCAGGCCGTGTACGTGCCCGCCGACGACTACACCGACCCGGCCCCGTTCACCACCTTCACCCACCTCGACGCCACCACCGAGCTGTCCCGCGACATCGCCGCGCTGGGCATCTACCCGGCCGTGGACCCGCTGGCCTCGACCTCCACCATCCTCCAGCCCGACGTGGTCGGCGAGCGCCACTACGCCGTGGCCCGGCGGGTGCAGGAGATCCTCCAGCGCTACAAGGAGCTGCAGGACATCATCGCCATCCTCGGCCTCGACGAGCTGGCCGAGGAGGACAAGATCACGGTGGCCCGGGCCCGCAAGATCCAGCGGTTCCTGTCCCAGCCGATGTTCGTGGCCGAGAACTTCACCGGCCTGCCCGGCATCTTCACCCCGGTGGACGAGACCGTGAGCTCGTTCGAGGCGCTGGTCAACGGCGACCTGGACGACCTGCCCGAGCAGGCCTTCCTCACCGCCGGCGGCGCCGACGACGCCCGCCGCAAGGCCGAGCAGCTGCGCCGGTCGGCCGGGGGCGAAGACTCGTGACCCTGCAGGTCGAGCTGGTCTCGCCCGAGCGCATCCTGTACTCGGGCGAGGCGGACACGGTCATCGCCCGCACCATCGGCGGCGGCGAGCTCGCCTTCCTCACCGGCCACACCCCCTTCGTCGGCGCCCTCGACATCGCCACGGTGACCATCCGGTCCGCCCAGGGCGACGAGGTCGTCGCGGTGCACGGCGGCTTCGTCGAGGTGTCGAACGACGTCGTGACGATCCTGTCCGACGTGGCGGAGCTGGCGAGCCAGATCGACGTCGAGCGGGCCCGCCAGGCCCACGAGGACGCCGAGCGCCGCCTCCAGCAGGACCACGACGCCGAGGCCGAGGGGGCCGCCCGCCGGGCCCACACGCGCATGCTCGCCGCGGGAGGGCTGGGTACTTCCAGCCACTGAATACCGGATGTGCGGAATGTCACATCCGTAAGCGAGACTGAGGCCATGCGACGGCCGCTGCGAGGAATGGCGCTCCTGGTGACACTGGCGCTCGCCCTGGCGGCCTGTTCGGACTCGGGCAAGGGGACCGACGGGGACGCGGCCGGCGCCGGCACCACGGGGTCCAGCGAGACCACCCTGCCCGCGCCCGAGAAGTTCACGGGGACCGACTTCTACGCCGAGCCGGACGCGGTGCCCGACGCACCCCACGGCACGCTGGTCCGCTACCAGCCGTGGGAGAACGCCCAGGTCGCCAACGCCAGCCTGTACCGGGTCATGTACACGTCCGAGGACGTGGCGGGCGATCCCATCCTGGTCACCGGCATCGTCGGCATCCCCACGGCCGCCGCGCCCGAGGGCGGGCGTCAGGTCGTCACGCTGGCCCACGGGACGACGGGCATCGCGGACGAGTGCGCCCCGTCCAAGGCCACCGGCGGGCGGGCGACATTCGGCATGACGCCGTTCCTCGACGCCGGCTACCTGGTGGCCGAGACCGACTACGAGGGCCTCGGCACCGCGGGCCGCCACCCCTACCTGGTGGGCGAGAGCGAGGGCCGCGGCGTGCTCGACGCCGCCACCGCCGCCGAGCAGCTGCCCGGGGCCGACGGGGGCGACCAGCTGGCCATCTTCGGCTACTCCCAGGGCGGCCACGGCGCCCTCTGGGCCGGCCAGCTCGCCGAGGAGTGGGCGCCCGACTTCCACCTGGTGGGCACGGTGGCGGGTGCGCCGGCGACCGAGCTGCCGCTGATCTTCGCGGCCGGGGGCCGCGGCAACGTGGCCGGCTTCCTCTACATGATCATCGCCGGGTTCCACGACGCCTACCCCGACGCCCCGCTGGACGACGTCCTGACGCCCCAGGGCGAGTCCGAGCTCGACGCGGTCGACCAGGGCTGCGCCGGGGACGTCCTCGGCCACTTCGCGGCGCTCGACTCGTCCCAGCTGCTGGTGCCCGACGGCGTCGATACCGAGCCGTGGAAGTCGCTGGCCGAGGAGAACAACCCGGGCAACGTGGTCACCGACAGCCCGATCCTCATCCTCCACAGCGCCCACGACGACGTCGTACCCGTGGCGCTGTCGGCCCTGCTGTTCGACCGCATGTGCGGGCTGGGCCAGGTGGTGGAGCGCCGGGTGTACCCGGACGCCGGCGGGCACGGGGCGACGGCCCCGATGGCGCTGGCCGACGGCGCCACATGGATCCAGCAGCGCTTCGCCGGCGAGCCGGCCATCTCCACCTGCCCGCCGCCGGGCGGCTAAAAGGGTACGCATGGCACGGCAGCGGCTCGGGGTGGCGCTGCTGGTACCTGCGCCGATCTCCACCGAGATGGACGGCCTGCGCCGCGCGCTCGGCGAGGAGTCGCTCGGCCGCATCCCCGCGCACATCACGCTGATCCCGCCGGTCAACGTCAACGACGCCGACATGAGCGACGCGCTGGCGCTGCTGCGGGAGACGGCCGCGGCCACCCGGCCGCTGCGGCTGGAGCTGGGCCCGCCCACCACGTTCCACCCCGTCACCCCGGTGATCTACCTGGCGGTGGGCGGCGACCTCGAAGCGCTGCACGACCTGCGGGAGCGGGTGTTCAACCCCCCGCTGTCCCGGCCGCTCAGCCACTCCTTCGTGCCCCACGCCACGCTGGCCGACGAGATCGACCCGACCCGCATCCCGCCCGCACTGGCCGCGCTGGCGTCCTACCGGGTCGACGTCACCGTCGACCGGGTCCACCTGCTGCGCGAGGGCCGGGGCCGGGTGTGGCGGGCCATCGCCGACGCCCCGTTCGCCCCGCCGCGGGTGATCGGCCGGGGCGGCCTGCCGGTCGAGATCACCGAGACCCAGCTGGTCGACCCGCTGGCCCGGCTGCTGCTGCCCGGGACGGCTGCGCCCGGCTCGGACGCCCCCGGCGCCTGGGCCCTCACCGCCCGGCGCGAGGGCTGCGTGGTGGGCGTGGCCCACGGCGCCACGGTGGGCGACCGGGTGGAGGTCGAGGCGCTGGTCGTGGCGCCGCCCCACCGCCGCCAGGGGATCGGCGGGCACCTGCGGGCCGCGCTGGAGGACCTGGCCGCCCGCCGGGAGGCCACGCTGGTCCTGCCCTCGCCCCTCGACTGATCCCATGTACGGGACCCCCCTGCCCCGGGGTACGGTCGGCGTATGGCGACCGAGCAGCAGACCAAGCACCAGCGGGTCACCGAGGCGACCGCCGCCACCGAGCGGTTGATGCGCCCCCAACAGGTGCCGGTGAACGTGTTCATCACCGGCGACGCCCTGGTGGTGGTCGCGCCCCTGCCCGCGGTCCAGCCCAGCGACGTCACCATCGACCTGATGGGCGAGTGCCTGCGCATCACCGCCCACCTGCGCTCCGCCGCGCCCAAGGACTACCTCCTGCACGAGTGGGACTACGGCGGCTACGAGCGCGAGCTCGACCTGCCTCCGGGCTTCGGGGGCGGGGTCGACGCCTCGCTGGCCAACGGCCAGCTCGCCGTGCGGGTGCGGCGGGGCGAGTCGTCCGGGCGGATCTCGATCTCTCCCAGCCCGTCGGCATGACCGAGGCCGGCTGGGAGCGCGCCCTGGTCACCGGGGCGTCGTCGGGGATCGGCGCGGCCCTGTGCCGCCTGCTGGCCCCCCAGGGAGTCGACCTGGTCGTCGTGGCCCGGGACCGGGAGCGGCTCGACAAGCTGGCCGCCGAGCTGGGCTCGGACGCCCTCGACGTCGAGGTGCTGGTGGCCGACCTGGCCGATCCGGACGACCTGCGCCGGGTCGAGGCCCGGCTGGGCGACGCGGCCCGACCGCTCGACCTGGTGGTGAACAACGCCGGCTTCGGCACCTACGGGCCGTTCGCCTCCCTCGACGTCGACGGCGAGGAGCGGGAGATCGCGGTCAACGTGACGGCCCTGGTGCGGCTGAGCCACGCCGCGCTGGTCCCCATGCTCGCCCGGGGCCGCGGCACGGTGCTCAACGTGTCGTCGCTCGCCGGGCTGCAGGCCACGCCGGGCAACGCCACCTACGGCGCCACCAAGGCGTTCGTGTCCAGCTTCGGCGAGGCGCTGGCGGGCGAGGTGAAGGGGACCGGCGTCACGGTCACCACGGTCCTGCCCGGGTACACCCGCACCGAGTTCCAGGAGCGGGCAGGCATCGGCGGCCGCAAGATCCCGGGACCGCTGTGGCAGTCCGCCGAGGACGTGGCGGCCGAGGCGCTCGCTGCCGCCCGGTCCGGTGATGCGTGGCACGTGCCCGGCCGGCTCAACCAGGCGCTGGTGGCCGCGTCCGCCCTGGTGCCGCGCCGGCTCAAGCGCTGGCTCGGCGCCCGCGCCACCAAGCGGCGCTAGGGCGCTAGGCGAAGTCGATCGCCGAGAAGTGCGCCAGCTTGGACAGCTGGTGCTGGGCGTTGATCAGCCGGACGGTCCCCGACTTGGACCGCATGACCAGCGACTGGGTGGAGGCCCCGGCCCGGGAGAAGTGCACGCCCTTGAGCAGCTCGCCGTCGGTGATGCCGGTGGCGGCGAAGAAGCAGTTGTCCCCGCCCACCAGGTCGTCGATGCCGATCACCCGGTCGAGGTCGTAGCCGGCGTCCAGCGCGGCCTGGCGCTCGTCGTCGTTGCGGGGCCACAGCCGGCCCTGGAGCTCACCACCCATGCACTTGAGCGCGGCCGCGGCGATCACGCCCTCGGGGGTGCCGCCGATGCCGAACAGCACGTCGGCGCCGGACTCGGACCAGGCGGTGGAGATGGCGCCCGCAACGTCGCCGTCGGGGATCAGCCGGATGCGGGCCCCGGTGGAGCGGATCTCGGTGATGAGGTCGGTGTGCCGGTCCCGGTCGAGCACCACCGCCGTGATGTCGCGGGGCGTCGTGCCCTTGGCCTTGGCCAGCGCTTCGATGTTCTCGGCCACCGAACGGGTGATGTCGATCACGCCCACGCCCTCGGGGCCCGAGGCGATCTTCTCCATGTACACGCAGGGCCCCGGGTCGAACATGGTGCCGCGCTCGGACACGGCGATGACGGCGATGGCGTTGCCCCGGCCCAGGGCGGTGAGGGTGGTGCCGTCGATCGGGTCGACGGCCACGTCGGTGGGGATCGCGCTGCCGTCGCCGATGCGCTCGCCGTTGTAGAGCATGGGCGCTTCGTCCTTCTCGCCCTCGCCGATCACGACGATCCCGTCCATGGGAACGCCGTCGAGGACGATGCGCATGGCGTCGACCGCGGCGCCGTCCGCGCCGTTCTTGTCGCCCCGCCCCATCCACCGTGACGCAGCCAGCGCTGCTGCCTCGGTGACGCGCACGAGCTCCATGGCCAGGTTGCGGTCGGGGCGCTGCTTCTCGGTCATGCGGGGAAGATAGTCGGCCTGATTGAATGTGCCCGTGGGTCAGCTCTCCGATCCGTTCCAGAACAAGCAGGACGACGAGTTCGAGGATGTGAGCATCTCGGGCATGCCGATCGATCCCGAGGAGCCGCCGCCCGAAGACGGGCCGGCGGAGGACGCTCCCGGCGACGGCGACGCCGTCTACGACCTCGACGACTGGAGCGAGATGGAGCGCCAGGCGGTCACCGACCGCCTGCGTGAGGCCGCCATCCCCCACGCGTGGGAGGGCACCGAGCTCCACGTGGCCGCGGTGGACGAGGCGCCGGTCGAGAACATCCTCGACCTGGTCGAGGGCGAGTCCGCCGACGACGAGGACGACGACGGCGAGGACGTCGAGGACGCGCCGGAGCCGCTCGACGCCTCCCGCGACCAGGTGGCCTACGACCTGGCCGAGTGGGACGACGACCAGGTCGACGCGCTGGTCGACGAGCTCGACAACGCGGGCATCGACTACGCCTGGGACGAGGACGAGCTCTACGTCTACGCGGACGACGAGGACGCCGCCGACGAGGTCTTCGACAAGGTGTCGGCCGCCGCCGAGGAGGCCGGGGACGACGGCGACGACGGCATCGCCGGCGCCGAGCTGATGGGCGGGCTGTTCGTGGCCGCCGACCGGCTCCAGCACGACAGCGAGGACCACGAAGGCGTCATCAGCATCCTGGAGACCAGCAAGGTCATCGAGGGCTCGAACCCGCCCTACGGCGTGGGCAAGCCCGAGTGGAAGCACCTCGTCGAGCAGGTGCTGTCCCTGGCCGACCTGCTGCTGGAGGACAAGATCGACGACGAGGCGGTGACCACGCAGGCCCGTGACCTGCGCACCTCGTTGCGGCCTTTCGTGTGACCTCGGCGATGCGCTGTACCCCTTGTCCGCGCCGTTAGGCTGCGCCCGTGATCCTGGCCGAACTGGAGGTCTTCCACTCGCGGCCCATCGCCCCGACCCGCCGGGTGGCACTCGGTCGGCGCGACCTGCCGGTGACGCCCGCTCCGGGGTTCGGCGGCATCCTCCTGGGCGGGATCGTGGCGGCGTACATCCCGGTCCTGGATCCCGACCTGTTCGACGACCTCGACCGGCTCTCCCGCCAGCTGGAGGCCGGGTACTCGATCGCCCAACCCCGGCTGCGGCACCGCCTGCAGACCGACCGGGTGGGCTTGCAGCACAGCGTCCACCGCCTCCGCGGCGACGGCGAGGAGCTGGCGTTCGAGATCTCCGACAAGGGCTCGGCCGCCCAGCACATCCTGGCCGCGGTGTACGCCGCCGGCGCCCTGGCGCCCGGGTCCCGCGGCATCGTGATGGAGGCCATCCGCAAGGGCATGCGCTGGTCCGGCTCGATCGACGGCACGCTGGTGGCGATGCTGTCGGGCCTCACCCGCCATCACGAGTGGTCGGCCGAGGCCTACCGCGACCCGGTGGCGTGGGCCCTCGGCGTGCTCGACCTGCGGGACGGCAGCGTCCGGCCCGGCCGCCGTGCGATCCAGCGCCGCTTCCGGGACCTGGTGCGTGCCGCCCACCCGGACCACGGCGGCGACCGCGGCGAGGCCGCCGACCGCCTGGCGGAGCTGAGCGAGGCCCGCCGCATCCTGCTGGCCGGATGACGGCCGGCGGCGCCCTCCTGTTCCCCGGCGCGGGGAGCAGCCGCACCCAGCCGGCCCTGGTGGCGGTGGACCGCGCCCTGGTCGCAGCCTTCGGCGACGACTTCGGGGTGGTCCGGGCCGACTTCCCCTACCGGCGCGAGGGCCGTCGCGCCCCCGACCGGGCCCCCAAGCTCATCGCCTGTGTCGTGGAGGAGGCCGGCCTGCTGGCGTCCAAGGCGGGCGTCGACCCGGCGACGCTCATCCTCGGGGGCCGCTCGATGGGGGGCCGGATGTGCTCGATGGCGGTGGCCGAGGGCCTCCCCGCCGCGGGCCTGGCCCTGATCTCGTACCCGCTGCACCCTCCCGGCCGGGAGGACAAGCTGCGGATCGACCACTTCGGCGACCTGGCGGTCCCGTGCCTGTTCGTCTCCGGCACCCGCGACCCGTTCGGCACCCCCGACGAGCTGGAGTCCCACACCCGAGCCATCCCCGGCAAGGTGACCCACGTCTGGATCGAGGGCGGCCGCCACGACCTAAAGGGCGCCGACACCCAAGTCGCCGACGCCGTCACCACCTGGGCCCAGTCCCTCTGACCGCTCACGTCTCCCCCGACCCTCGTCGCCCCGGTCGGTAGGCCGCCTACCGAGTCGAGGCGGCCCGCCGCCCGACAGCCGCGGTCGGTAGGTCGCCTACCGAGCCGCAGTGGTGGCTCCCCGGACTGCCGCGGTCGGTAGGGCGCCTACCGAGCCGCAGTGGTGGCTCCCCGGACTGCCGCGGTCGGTAGGTCACCTACCGAGCCGCAGTGGTGGCTCCCCGGACTGCCGCGGTCGGTAGGTCACCTACCGAGCC
>DATBGF010000517.1:0-4569 GCA_036558145.1 Acidimicrobiales bacterium | reverse complement strand
CATCGGCCATCGCGTCACGCTAGCGCCTCACCTAGAGTGAGCCGATGGCTCGATCCGCAGCCATCGTGGACGTCGACCGAACCCTGCTCACCGGCCGTCCCGGCCGGGAGCTGCGCGCTGCGCTCCTCGATGCGGGCGTCGCCCTGGCCCCCGGGACGCTGTCGTCCCAGCTGTCCCAGCTCTCCCTGCAGGCGGAGCGCGGCTGGCCCGACCCCGCCGTCCGGCAGGCCGCCACGGCCGCCGCCGGGGCGCTGGTCGAGGCCGCGCCCTACCTGCGCCCGCTGCTCGACGACCACCGGGCCGCGGGGGACCGGGTCATCCTGGTCAGCGCGGCACCGCCGGCGATCGCCGAGCCGCTGGGCGAGCGGCTCGGGGCCGAGGCCGTGCTGGGCACGGGGTGGGCCGAGGGCCGGGGCTTCCTGGCTCCCGCCGAGGGCCCGCTGGTCTGGGCTCGGGCCAAGGCCGCAGCGGGCAAGGCGTGGCTGGGCGAGGCCCGCATGCCGGCCCGCCGGGCTCACGGCTACGCCGACAACTTCTACGCCGGGCCGCTGCTCGCGGCGCTGGGCCACCCCATGGCCGTCGATCCCGATGCCCGCCTCACCCTGCTGGCCCTCACCCGGGGCTGGCCGGTCCGCCACCTCGACGTCCCCGAGGGCGTGCCCAAGCTGGCCGGGCGGGAGCTGCAAGAGTGGATCCGCCCGTTCGCCGGCCTCGACCCGGTGCTCAACGCCCGCGTCGAGGTCGACGGGCTGGAGAACGTGCCCCGGCGCGGCGCCGCCATCCTGGCCTTCAACCACCGCAGCTACTTCGACGCCGGGGTCGTCGGCCTGGTGGCGGCCCGGGCGGGACGCTCGGTCCGCGGCCTCGGCAAGAAGGAGGTGCTCGACGCGCCCGTCGTCGGCCAGCTGGCCCGGGCGGCCGGGACGATCCGGGTGGACCGCGGCACCGGCTCCGACGAGCCCCTGGAGGCGGCCTCCCTGGCGCTGCGGGCCGGCGACATCGTGATGATCGCACCGCAGGGCACGATCCCCCGGGGCCCGGCGTTCTTCGAACCCGAGCTCCAGGGCCGCTGGGGCGCGGCCCGGCTGGCCGCCATGACGGGGGCGCCGGTGATCCCGCTCGGCCTGTGGGGGACCGAGAAGGTCTGGCCCCGGAACGCCCGGCTGCCGCGGGTCGACCCGCTGCACCGCCCCCGCGTCACGGTGCGGATCGGGCCGCCGGTGGACCTGACCCGCGACGACCCCGACACCGACACCAAGCGCATCATGGCCGCCATCACCGACGTGCTACCCGCCGAGGCCCGGGAGCGCCGGACCCCGACCGAGGCCGAGCTCCGCCGCACCTACCCGTCGGGCTACCGCGGCGACCCCGGCCGCGAGACCGGGCGCCGCCCGGGCCGCGACGTCTGATCAGGCGGCGACCGCCTGCCGGACCGTCGGGTACAGGATGACCGGCCCGGCGTCGCGTCCGAGGTCGCTGCGCCGCAGGGTGTCGAGCGCGGGGCCGCGCAGGCCCGCCACGGCGAGGTCGATGCCGTCGCCGGCCAGGCGCCGCCGCAGGTCGGACAGGCTGTCGATGGCACTGGTGTCGAGGTAGTTGATGGTCCGGGCATCGATGACGACCCGCCGCACCGGGGCCTCGTCGCTGGCCGCCTGGGTGACGTCGTGGTGGAAGCGGGCGACGTTGGCGAAGTAGAGCGGGCCGGCGAAGCGCAGGACCAACACCCCGGGCTCGGTGCGGGCGGTGGGATGGCGGTCGAGGCGCCGCCACGTGTCCTGCTCGGGCACGTAGCCGAGGATCTCGGTCTGGTTGACCGTCACCCGGTAGAGCAGCCCGGCGATCGACAGGGCCACCGCCAGCCCCAACCCGGGGAGGATGCCGAGCACGACCGTGCCGGCCACGGCGGCGAGCGCCACCGCGAAGTCGTCGCGCTGGAGCCGGTAGAGGCGGCGCAGCGCCCGGACCGGGATCAGCCGCACGACCGACATGATCGTGACCGCGGCCAGCGTCGCCATCGGCAGGTCGTGGAGCAGCCCGGTGGCGGCGAGCAGGCAGAGGGCCACGACCGCGGCGGTGACGGCGCCCGCCCGCTTGGTCCGGGCGCCGGCTTCGGCGTTGACCGCCGAGCACGAGAAGCTCGACGAGACGGCGAAGCCGCCGAACAGGCCGGACGTCACGTTGGCTGCCCCCAGCGCGAGCAGCTCGCGGTTGGCGTCGGGCGGCCCGTCACCACGGGCGAACGACCGGCCCTGGGCCACGATCTCGGTGAAGCCGACCAGGGCGAGCGCGAGGGCGGGACCGGCCAGCGAACGGGCGTCGCCCGCCGACAGGCCGGGCCACGCCAGGCCGGGCAGGCCGCGGGGCAGGTCCCCGACGGTGGCCACGCCGTGGCCGGCCAGGTCGAACACCGCGGCGGCGACGATCGAGCCCACGACCACCGTCAGGGCCGCGGGCACCCGCGGCAGCACCCGGGGCAGGAGGATCAGCGCCGCGATCCCGGCGAGCCCGACCGCCAGCGTCGTCAGGCTGGCATGGGTCAGCGAGTCGGGCAGAGCGGTGAGGACGTGGGTGGCGCGCCGCGCGTCCACGCTGACCCCCAGCAGGTTGCCGGTCTGGCCCACCGTGATGATGAGCGCGGCACCGCCGGCGTAGCCGATCAGCACGGGCCGGGAGAGCAGCTGGGCGAGGAAGCCCAGCCGGGCGATCCCCGCGGCGATGGCGATCGCGCCCGCCATGATCGCCGCCAGGGCCAGCGCGGCCGGGTAGTGGCCGCTGTGCACGAACGCGGCCCCCGCCGCGGCGGCCAGCACCGAGCTGGTCGCGGTCGGGTTGACCGACAGCACCGGCGACGACCCGAGCACGGCGTAGACGGCCAGGCCGGCCAGCGCCGCGTAGAGGCCGGCCACCGCCGGGAGCCCGGCGAGCGTCGCGTAGGCCAGCTCCTGGGGGACCAGCACGGCGGCCACGGTCAGCCCGGCGACGAGGTCCCGGCGCGGCGCCGGTCCCGCCAGCCACCGGGTGGCTACGGCCACTGGGTGGTGAACCGGTAGCGGTCGCCGCGGATGAGGCTGCGCCGCCACTCGACGGGCCGGGGGCCGGAGCGGGCCAGGCGCTCGACGGCGAAGCACGCGTGGGGCCGGGCCAGCCGCAGGTCGCGGCGCTCGGCGGCGCTCGGGATGGTCGGGGTGATCCGCTCCCACCCGCCGGTCACCCGCACGCCGGACGCCTCCAGGAGCGCGTCGTAGATCGAGCCGTGGCCGAGGTCGGCGTCGAGGATCGGTTCGGCGAGGCCGGCCGGGAGCCAGGAGCGGTCCACGGCCAGCGGCTCGTCGCCGGCGTAGCGGAGCCGCTCGATGTGCACGACCGGCTCGTCGGGGGCCAGGTCGAGCGGCACGGCGGCGGGGCCGGCCGGGCGGGTGTCGAGGACCCGGACCTCGCTGTGCTCGGCGAGTCCCTGGTCCTGGATGCTGCGGGCGAGGCTGTAGTGGCCGGGCAGCGGCTGCTCGATGTCGACCTTGGCCAGGAAGGTCCCCCGGCCCCGCGTGCGCTCGATGATCCCGTCGTCGCGGAGCCGGCGCAGCGCCTCCCGCACGGTGTTCCGGCTCACCCGGTAGGTCCCGGTGAGCTCGTCCTCGGTCGGCAGGCGCTCGTTGAAGTCCCCGGCCATCGCCTTGGCCCGCAGGTCCTCGGCGAGCTGGGCCCACAGCGGCAGGGCGCTGCGGCGGTCGAGCTCGGTCACGGGTCCAAGATACCAATGTTGGTACAAATCGACCCAACCCGACCCCAGGGCCGTCTAGGGGATCGCCCGGATGGGACGGGGACCGCCGCCGGACCACGCTGCCGGACATGCACGTCCCGCCGTCATCGTCGACCGTTGCCGCCACCCGGCGCCCGGTGCTGGTGCTGGTCGGTCCGTCCGGCGCGGGCAAGTCGGCGCTCGCCGCCGAGCTGGCCCGCCTCGGCACCGTGACCGTCCACCCCACCTGGACCACCCGCCCGCCCCGCCCCGACGAGGCCGGCGGCCGCCAGGAGCACCGCTTCGTGTCCGAGCGCCGGTTCGACGACCTGGTCGAAGCCGGGTTCTTCTGCGACGTGGTGCGCCCGTTCGACGGCGCCCACCGCTACGGCTTCCCCTCGCTCCCCCACCGCCCGGCGGGCCCGCCGGCGTCCGTCGAGACCATCGACACTGTCCTGCTGCGGGCCACGTACCTCGACCGCGTGGGCGACCGGTTGGGCCCGCTTGTCGTGTACCAGGTCGACGCGCCGGCGTCCGTCCTGGCCGCCCGCCTGGCGGACCGGGGCTCGGGCCCGGACGAGATCGCGGCCCGCCCGGCGTTCGACCGCGCGGACACGGCGCTCGGTCGCCGGGCGGCGGACCGGATCCTGCCCAACGACGGCTCCCTGGCCTCGCTGGTGGCCCGCACGCTGGCCGCGCTGGCCACGGACTTCGGCTCGGCCCGGCCACACGCGGGCCGCGCGGCATGAGCGCCGACCGAACGCCGGCGCGGCCTCCCTACGCGGGGCGACCGGAGCGCTCGGCGTGGCGGACGCTGGGGCTGGTCGTCGTCG
>DATBGF010000516.1:0-4406 GCA_036558145.1 Acidimicrobiales bacterium | reverse complement strand
TGGCCATCACCGAGAACCTGGTGGCGCACCTGGCCGAGGAGATCACCGGCTCGACGGTCCTGAGCTACGACGGCCGGGAGCTCGACCTCACCGTGCCGTGGCGGCGGGCCACCCTGGCCGACCTGGTGGAGGAGGCCATCGGCGTGCGCGTCGACGTGCGCCAGCCGGTCGAGGAGCTGGCCGCGGTCGCCACCGCCCCCGGCGTCGAGGTCGACGCGGCGTGGGGCCCCGGCAAGCTGGTCCTGGAGATCTACGAGAAGACCACCGAGGCCGGGCTGTGGGGCCCGGTGTTCGTGCTCGACTACCCCAAGGAGGTCTCGCCCCTGGCGCGGGACCACCGCGAGATGCCCGAGACCGTCGAGCGCTTCGAGGCGCTGGTGGCCGGGCGGGAGCTGGCCAACGCGTTCTCCGAGCTGACCGACCCCGACGAGCAAAGACGGCGCTTCGAGGCCCAGGCCCTCGCCAAGGCGGCGGGGGACGTCGAAGCGATGGTGGTGGACGAGGACTACATCCGGGCCCTGGAGTACGGCCTACCGCCCTCGGGCGGGCTCGGGATCGGCATGGACCGGCTCGTCATGCTCCTCACCGACACCCACAGCATCCGCGACGTCGTGCTCTTCCCCACGCTCCGGCCCGAGCGCGACTGACACGACCCCCTGGGCCCGCACGCCCAGCCAGCCGGTGCCCGGCTGGCGCAGGGCCACGCGCACCTCGTAGTCGCCCGGCTCGGCCGGGACCTCCAGCGGCACCTCCACCTGGGTGCGCATGCCCGGCGGCAGCACGCGGGGGAGCGGGACCAGCGGGTTGGCGATCAGGTCCGCGGCCGTGTCCCCGGCTGCGCCGTCGCCGTCCAGGCGCCGCCAGCGGGCGCCGACCTTGACCGGCCGGGGCAGGACCGACGCCAGCGGGGCGTCCGAGCGGTTCACCACCTCGACCGTCACGCTGGTCACCTCGCCCGCCACGACCCGGTCCGGCAGGGTGCCGCGCACGGCGCAGGCCCGTGCCCGGGCCGCGTCCAACGGGCGGCCCGTGGCGGCGAGCGCGGCCGCGGTCCGTTCCGGGACCAGGCGCATGCTCGCGTCGCGGGGCGTGGGCCGGCGGTCGGGCGGGCGCTCGGGGGACCGGTGCTGCTCGACGGCCCGGGCCGCGTTGGCCCCGAACCCGGCGGCGGCGCCCCGCACCACCGCGGGCGGCACCACCACGATGTCGTAGATCTCCAGGCAGGGCATGGGGATGCGCTCGACGACCGCGCCGGCGGCCAGGTCCACCACCACGACCTCGGCCCGGTCGTCGTCGTGGTCGCGGTGGGCGTTGCCGCCCACCAGCGCCCAGCGGCCCGCGAACGCGAGGCCCCGGGTGAAGCGGTGGATCGCCACCCGCCGCACCACCTCGTCCTCGGCGTCGAGGACCGTGAGGCTGCCCGTGGTCGACTCGCACACGAACCAGTGGTCACCGTGCCGGCGAGGGGTGTGAGGGTGGGCGAGGCCGGTGAGGACGTCGCGCCCGGTCCGCAGGTCGTGGACGAAGCCGGTCGGGTCTCCCTCGTCGAGCTTCCAGGCCTTGTGGCGCTGCCCGCGGCCGAAGGCGCAGACGTGGAGCGCGCCGTCCACCACCACCAGCGAGTTGACGTGCCAGGCGTCCGGGACCTGGGAGCCGCGCCACACCAGGCGGGGCTCGTCGGTCCCGGGATCGACGCGCCACACGGCGTCGTCCCAGCTGGCACTGACGTGGGGCGCTCCCTCGAACCACACCACGTCGTGGGGGTCCCGGATGGCGTCGAAGCGCTGGTAGGAGCGCACGCCGCGGGCGTCGTAGGCCAGCAGCTCGCACGTCGAGGTCTGCTCTCCCGGTGCCCGTAGCAGCCGCCAGAGCCGGCCGCCGCCGAGGGCCAGCCCCGAGCTGGGCAGGTCGTCGAGCGCCACGGGCACCGGGCCGGTGGCGTCGTAGAGGCCGCCGCCCCACTTGCCGAACCCGCTGACGAGCACGTGGGCGTCCCCGAGCGCGGCACGCCAGCCGTCGTCCGGGCGCGCCATCACTCGATGCCGTGCTCTAGCGCGTAGCGGACCAGCTCCTGGCGCCGGTTGAGGTGGAGCTTGCCCAGGATGTTGCGGACGTGGTTTTCCACCGTCTTCTCCGCGATGAAGAGCTGTTCGCCGATCTCGCGGTAGGTGTGGCCCCGGGCCACGTACTGGAGGACCTCGCGCTCGCGCTCGGACAAGGGCTGCGTCGGGCCCGAGGCCTTGGCCATGCGCCGGAACTCGCCGAGCACCAGCGACGCCAAAGCGGGCGAGAACACCGGCTCGCCCTTGGCCGCCCGCCACAGCTCGTGGCGCAGCTCCTCGGGTGGGGTGCTCTTGACCAGGTAGCCGTTGGCCCCGGCCGACACCGCGTCGAGCAGGTCGCGCTCCTGCTCGCTCACCGTGAGCATCACGATGGGGACGTCCTCCCCGCAGGCCCGCGCCACCTTGAGCCCGCCCCCGTTCGGCATGTGCAGGTCGCACACGACCAGGTCGGGCGACAGGGAGCGGACCAGCTCGATGGCCTCGTCGGCGTCCCCCGCCTCGCCCACCACGAAGAAGTTGGAGCCCAGGTCGGCCCGCAGCCCCGACCGCCAGATGGGATGGTCGTCCGCCACCACGACCCGCACGGCCTTGAGCTCACTCATCGAACGTCGAGGTTACGTCGGCTCCGCTCGGGGCTACACGACGGCCAGCTTCACCTCGACGTTGCCCCGGGTCGCGTTCGAGTAGGGGCAGACCTGGTGGGCGTCGGCCGCCACGGCCTCGGCGGTCTCCCGGTCGAGCGCGGGCAGGTGCACGTCCAGCTCGACGGCCAGCCCGAACCCGCCGTCGGGCAGGGCGCCGATGCTGACGCTGGCCGACACCTCCGAGCCGTCGACGTCGGCCCCGCGCCGCCGCCCGACGACCTTGAGCGCGGAGTGGAAGCACGCGGCATAGCCGACCGCGAACAGCTGCTCGGGATTGGTGGCGCCCCCCGGCCCGCCCATCTCCTGGGGGATCCGCAGGTCGAGGTCGAGGCGCCCGTCGTCGGTGGTGGCGTGGCCGTTGCGGCCGTCGCCGGTGGCATGGGCGGTGGTCGTGTAGAGCACGTTCAACCCGGCCGTCTCGGTCATTCGGACCTCCTGTGTTGCCGTTATCATAACGGGACCCAGCAGCGGACCTCGGTGCCGCGGCCGGGGCGGCCGTCGACTTCGACCCGGCCGCCGACTTCTTCGATGCGGCCGCGGACCGAGCGTCGCAGGCCGGTGCCCTCCTCGGTGGCGTCGGGGTCGAAGCCGGCGCCGTCGTCCTTGACCGAGCAGAACAGCTCGCCGTCGGCCGGCTCCGCGAACACGGTGACCGTGGTAGCGCCGCCGTGCTTGCCCGCGTTGGCCAGGGCCTCGCCGACCGCTCCGGCCAGGGCCTCGGCCGTGCGCTCCGCCAGCGCGGGTGTGTCCGGGGCCAGGACCACCCGGGCGGTGCCGCCGTAGCGGTCCTCGTAGCGGGCGGCGGCCGCCCGCAGTCTGGTACCCAGGTCGCCGCCGCCGCCCACCGCGCCGCGGGTGCCGTAGAGGAACTCCCGCAGCTCGCGCTCCTGGTCATGCGCCAGGCGCACGATGTCGGGATCCTGGGTGCGGCGCTGGACCACCGCCAGGGTCTGGAGCACCCCGTCGTGCAGCGTGCGGGCCACCTCCTCGCGGGCCTGGGCCAGGCTGATGCGGCGCTCGGCCTCCCGCAGCCGGGTGGTCACGAACCCGGCCACCAGTCCGGCCAGGGCGTAGAGCACGACGCTGGACACCACGCTGATCGTCTCGCGGCGGGCCCACGGCTCGGGGCTCAGCAGCTCGCCCAGCCCGGCGCCCAGGCCGATGACCGCACCGGCCACCACCCCGCCCCGCCAGCGCAGCGCGATGCCCGCGGACATCACGCCGGCCAGCGGCCAGGCCGACGCCAGCGTCTGGGGATGCGAGACGCCGTTGTAGGCCAGCTCGTCCGCCGCGGCCAGGGCGAACCCGACCGTCACCTCGGCCGCCACCACCGCAGGGGCCAGCAGCCGGCGGGGGTCGATGCTCAGCAGGGCGGTGTCCGCGGCGGTGACGACCAGCGCCGCCCCGGCCAGCGCCACGGCCACGCTGGGGCGGGCCGCGGGCTGGGTCAGCTCCGACCGGTTGAGGGCCAGCACGACCACCAGCCACCCCCACGCCAGCCAGCGGAACACCGCGATGCCGGTGAGGAGGCCCCGCACGAGGGCGTCCTCGCCGTCGTGGGTGGTCAGGCTCTGGTCCACGGCCCCAGTCTCGGTCAGGGAATCCAGGCGGTCCGCATCGTGTTGGGACGCAAGCATGGCTGACGTGGCCCTGGATCAGCGCGCGGTGGAGGGCATCCCCGTCGACGACGGCGTGTGGG
>DATBGF010000515.1:0-2534 GCA_036558145.1 Acidimicrobiales bacterium | reverse complement strand
TGAGCTGGTGATCGATGAGCCGCTCACCGAGCGTGGACGCCGCAGCCGCGAGCGCATCGTGGACGCCGCGGCCTCGCTGGTGTCCGAGCGGGGCGCCGGGGGCGTGAGGCTCGACCAGATCCTGGAGGCGGCCGGCGCCAGCAAGAGCCAGCTGTACCACTACTTCTCCGACAAGGAAGACCTGGTGAGAGCGGTGATCGCCCGGCGCGTCGACGAGACCGTCCACTGCCAGGGCCCGCAGCTGGAGAAGGTCGACAGCCTGGCCGCCCTCCGGTGCTGGTTCGACTGGCTGGTCGAGCAGAACGCAGAGCGCGACTGTCCCGGCTGCCCGCTGGGCACGCTCGCCAGCGAGCTCTCCGGCTGCGACGAGGCCGCCCGGGTCGACCTGACCACCGGCTTCGACACCTGGATCGGCTACCTGGTCGACAGCCTCGAGCGCATGAAGCTCAGCGGCGAGCTCGACGACCGGGCCGACCCCCACCGGCTCGGAGCCGCCGTCTTCGCGAGCATGCAGGGCGGCCTGCTGCTGTCGAAGACCTACAAGGACCCGCAGTACCTCCGCGACGCCCTCGACGCCGCGTACGCCCACCTGCTCTCACTCCGCCCCCCGGACAGCCGCTGACGCGGCCGGCGCCTCGGCGAAGCGAGCCGGGTCAGCGGGTCGGGTCGAGGACCTGGTCGATCACGCCGCGGGCGTGGGCGGGGGTCATGCCGAGGTCGGCGGCCATCGCGTCCAGGGTCTGGCGGCTGGGGGCGGCGATGACGCCGCCGCCTGCGGCGATGTTGGCCAGGGAGGCGAGGAAGCCTTCCTTGCCGTGCTCGTTCATGACCTCGCCCAGCTGGCGGAGGCGGTGCGGCAGGTGCGTCACGTCCAGGCTGACCAGGTCCGACGCGAGGATCTCGTCGCTCCAGGCCACGCCGCTCACCTGCGAGAGGGCTATGAGGGCGGCCGCGCGGCCCGACGGGGAGTCGTCGACGCGGAGGAGCTGGACGACTCCCTCCCGGGTGGCGGCCACGAGATGCTCGGTGAGGGCCGCGCTGGTCGGCATCTGCAGGATGCGCTCGTCGTAGCCCTTCTTGCAGGTCTGGCACTCGACGAACTCGCCGAGCACCTTCAGCGGGATGAGGGGCAGGAAGAACACCGTGAACCAGCGGCGCGCCTGCTTGCGGGCGAAGTGCCGGTCGGCCCCGCACGACGGGCAGTGGAACAAGCCGTTGGCGACGATCTTGAATCGTGTGCGCCATCCCCAGATCAGCAGCATGCCGGCGACTCTATGGGACCGGATCCCGTTGGGACCATCGCCCCTATCCGGGAGGTGGGAGACGTGGCACGACGACGGCAGTGGAGCGCGGGGAACTGGCGGTCGGGACAGCCGGGGAGGCGGCCGCGGGTGCTGGTGGAGAGCTCGGACGCGGTCGAGCAGTGGGCCATGGAGGAGGCGCTGCGGGATGCCGGGTACGACGTCGCCGTGTGCGACGGCCCCGCCGTGTACGGCTCGCCGTGCCCGCTGGCGCAGGGCGGGGAGTGCGCGCTGGCCGCGGGGGCGGATGCCGTCGTGAACGGGTTCTCGCTCGGCGTGGCGGAGAACCGGGACGTGATCCGGGCGCTCCAGGAGCGGTGCCCGGAGACTCCCGTGATCGTCGAGGCCCGGCGCCACGAGGTCGAGCGGTACGCGGAGCTGCTCGACGGTTGCCAGATCATGCCGTTCTGGGTGAACACGGCCGGGCTGCTGTCGGCCGTGCGCGAGGTGCTGCCCTGACGAGGGCGGGCGGCAGGGCGCCCGGGCTCAGGCGATGCCCGCGGCGGCCCGGGCGCGGCGGCGGGCGGGCTCCAGGTCGAAGGCGTCGAGGGTGGCCATGCGTTGGGCGTGCATGCCGCCGTCGACGACCTGGTTGGTGACCTTGTCCCAGCCGCCGAACGAGTCGGCGAACAGGTCGCGGATCACGTGGAAGATGCGGGTGCGGTCCTCGCCCTCGACCTCGCTCATCGTGCGCATGTACTTGCGCAGGTAGTCGCCGATCACCGGGTGCTCCAGGTCGGCGATCGTGGGGGCGGTCACGACCGCGCCGCCGGCGACGTCGTGGAGGTAGTGCGTCATGTCGCTGTACAGCTGGCTGCCGTAGGACTTGCTCGCGCACAGGAACGCGTCGTCCGGGCTGACCATGCCGCCCTCCGACACCTGGGCGTTGGCCAGGGCGGCGTCCCAGCCGGCCCGGCACATCTTGGCGTAGACCGCGATGGCGGACAGCTTGTCCCGCACGTGCGGCACCGCGGTGATGCCGTTCATCTCGGAGATGACCTGGGCCAGGCCCATGATCAGCTCGGCCCGGTCGGCCTGCTCGGCGACGGCCCGGGCCCGCTCCCAGAGCCGGAGGGTCTCGTGGAACGCCTCGGCCCCGCGGAACACACGCTCGGGGGGCACGACCACGCCGTCGAAAACGACCAGGCCCTCGGAGATCGTGGAGGAGCGGCTGACCGGGAAGTGCCGGTCGTCGTCCGCCCGGGGCGCGGGGCTGTGGGCCAGGACGCGCAC
>DATBGF010000514.1:0-5504 GCA_036558145.1 Acidimicrobiales bacterium | reverse complement strand
CCGACCGCCCCAGCTCACCACCGCGCCCGTACCCGAGCCGGGGCCGGGCGAGGTGCTGGTCGAGGTGGCGGGCAACGGCCTGTGCCACTCGGACGTGGACATGGCCGCCATGCCCGCCGAGATCGCCGAGGCGCTGGGCTGGTCGCTCCCGTTCACGCTCGGCCACGAGGTGGGCGGCCGCATCGCCGCCCTCGGTCCCGGCGTCTCGGGCTTCGCGGTGGGCGACGGGGTCGCGCTCGTGTCGCCCGCGTCCTGCGGGACCTGCCCGGCCTGCCGCCGGGGCCAGGACAGCGCCTGCCCTCACGGCTCGGCGGGCCGCGGCTACGGCCGGGACGGCGGCCTGGCCCGCTATGTCGTGGCCCCGGCGCCCCGGGGTCTGGTCCGCCTGGTGGGCCTGGACCCGGTGGTGGCCGGGCCGCTGACCGACGCGGGCGCCACCACCCACCATGCCGTCTCCCGGCTGCTGTCGCGGCTGGACGGCGAGGCGACCGCGGTGGTCGTCGGCGCGGGCGGGTTGGGCGGCTTCGCCGTGCAGCTCCTGCGGGCCCTGAGCCCGGCCCGGGTCGTGGCCGTCGACCCCAACCCGGCCCGCCGGGCGGTCGCCCTCGACCTCGGCGCCCACGAGGCCGTCCCCGCCCTCGGTGACGCGGTGGCGCCCGGCTCGGCCGCCGCGGTGCTCGACCTGGTGGGCACGGACGACACGATCCTGGCGGGGCTGGCCGCGGTCCGCCCCTACGGCGCCTTCGGGCTGGTCGGGGCGGCGGGCGGGCGGCTGCGCCGGCCGTGGTTCGGCACCCTGCCCCGCGACGGCGAGGTGTTCACGTTCCAGGGGTCCAACATCGCCGACGTCGAGGCGGTCGTGGCGCTGGCCGAGGCCGGCCGCATCCGCAGCGAGGTGGACGTGTTCCCCCTGTCCCGGGTGGCGGACGCGTACGAGGCCCTGGCCCGGGGCGAGCTCCGCGGCCGCGCCGTGGTCACTCCCGACGACGACATGTAGGAAGTGCTCGATGGACCTGCTCGACGGCATCGCCACCACCCGCGCCATCCGCCGCTACCGGCCCGATCCCATCCCGGAGGACGACCTGGCGACGCTGCTCTGGCACGCCACCCGGGCGCCGTCGGGCTCCAACCGCCAGCCCGCCCGGTTCCTGGTGCTGCGGGACGGGCCCCGGGCCCGGGAGGCCAAGGCCATCCTGGGCCGCGCCTTCCGCGAGGGCTGGGGCGCCAAGCGCACCGACCACGACTTCGACAAGGGCTCCGGCGCCGATCCCACGTCTCCCAAGGCCCGGGCCGCCCGGGCCATGCAGAGCTACGTCGACCGCTTCGAGCAGACCCCGGTCGTGGTGCTGGCCTGCATCCGGCGCTGGCGCCGGCCCCACATCTCCGAGGGCGGGTCCGTCTATCCCGCGTGCCAGAACTTGCTGCTGGCCGCGCGCGCCCTGGGCTACGGCGGGGTGCTGTCGATGTGGCACACCTACGTCGAGGACGAGCTGCGGGCGGCGCTCGCCATCCCCGAGGACGTGGTGATCGCGGCCACGATCACCCTGGGCGTGCCCGAGGGCAGGCATGGGCCGGTCCGGCGGCTCCCGCTCCGGGAGGTCGTCTACGACGACGGGTGGGGGGACGATGCGCCCTGGGCGCTCGATCCGCCCGACACCCGGTTCACCCGGGCGGGACCGGCCCGCGAAGCCCGCTAGCCGCCGATGTCCACGCCGGCCGCCAGGCAGTCGGCGGCCGCCTGCTCCAGGGAGCCCTCCAGGTCGGCGTTGGCGCTGATCTCCTCCTCGCCCTGGGTGAGGGCTGCGGCCATCAGCTGCGTGAACGTGGCGTCGTCGAGGTTGTCGACCATGCACTGCGCGCCCTCCTGCGGGACGCTGCCGTCGGCCGAGATCTCGCTGACCAACAGGCCCCGGAGATCCGCGCACCCGTTGAGGCCGTCGACCAGCTGGGCACCTTCCTGGTCGCTGAGCTCGATGCCGTAGTCGGCCAGGTTGCCCTCGGGGTTGTCCTGGATCTTGTCGAAGGCGCCCGCCGCGTCGAGCTGATCGACGCCGACGACGTCGATCAGCGTGTCGGCGAAGCACGCGGCCTCGTCGTCGCTGATGCCGAGGCTCTCGCCCGCGCCGGTGCTCAGGGCCTCCTTGTAGTCGGCCTTGCTGTGGCCGCCGCCGCTGTCGCTGCTGGGTTGCTCGTTGCTGCCGGCGGTGGTGCTGGTGGTGGTGCCGGCGCTGTCGTCGTCACCGCCGCATGCCGCCGCGCCGAGACTCACGGCCAGGAGCAACGCCATGGCCGCGTGGGTTCGGTACCTCATCGGTAGTTCCGCCTTGTCTGGTTTGCTTTCGGCCCCGAGGTCTCGGGGCCGCCGCCCCCTCAGCAAACCTTGATCAGCCGGCCCGGGGCGTCAGAGCCCCATGTCCACGCCGGACGAGGCGCAGTCGGTCGCCGCCTGCTCGATCGCCCCCTGGAACTCCGGGTTGGCGTCCATGGCTGCTTCGCCGTCCATGAAGCTGGCGATGATCATCGAGGAGAAGGTCGCGTCGTCGATGCCGTCCACGACGCACGAGGCGGCCTCCGCCGGCAGGCCGCCCCCGGAGCTCATGGCCTCGGTGAAGAACTGGCGCATGTCCTTGCAGTCGTTGAGCCCGGCGAACAGCTCGGGGCCCTGGGCCTCGTCGAGGGTGATGCCGTAGTCGGAGAGGTTCCCGTCCGGGTTGTCCTGGATCTTCTGGAAGGCGTCGGCCTTCTCCAGGTTGTCGACGCCGACGACGTCCACGAGCGCGCCGGCCGCGCACTTGGCCTCGTCGGCCGAGAAGCCGGAGCCGGCCTTGCTCATGACGGCCACGTAGTCCGCCCGGCTGTGCCCGTCGTCCCCGCACGCCGCCGCGCCGAGGCTCACGGTCAGCAGCAGCGCTGCTGCCCCGTAGGTTCTGATCCGCATCGAATCCTGCCGCCTTTCGGATGCCCGCTCCGCGCCGGAGCGCAACGGCGCACGAGCGTAAGGGCGATTGACACGCGATTCAGGTCACCCGGATGAGGCAGATGTCACACGCAGGCGCGGGTCGCCTGTTCGAGCGACGAGGTCAGCTCGGGGTCCGTCACCAGCAAGGCCTGGCCGCCGGTGAAGGCCAGGGTCCAGAGCCGCGTCAGCGTGGGGTCGTCGACGTGGTCCAGGACGCACGCCGCCGCCTCGGGCGACACGTTGCCCGAGCCCAGGACCTGCGTGAACCAGGCGCGGACGTCCACGCACCCGGTGAGGGTGGCGGCGAACGTGCTGGTCTGGGCCTCGTCGAGGGTGAGGCCGCTCTCGGCCAGCGTCCCCTCGGGGTTGGCCTGGACGGACTCGAAGATGCCGGCGGCCTCCAGCCGGTCGACCCCGACGGCGTCGACGAACCCGCCGAGGACGCACTCGACCTCGTCGTCGGTCACGCCGTCGAGCTGATGACCGGCATGGTCCCGCAGCAGGGCCACGTAGGCGGCTCTGTCGTGCTCACCCGAGGCCGCTGCCGCGGTCTCGGTGGTGTCCCCGGCGGCCTCCGTCGTCGTGTCCCGGCCGGGGGCGTCGTCGCCGTCACCGCCACCCGCGCACGCAGCCGCCCCGAGCCCGGCGAGCAGCAGGAAGGCTGCCGCCACATGGCCGGCGTAGCGCTCCACGGGCCCGAGCGTAGGACGTCCGCTACGACGACGACCGCTCCATCACCATGTCGGCCAGCAGGCTGACGATCGCGGGGTCGGCCTTGGCCACCGAGCCCGAGTCGAACGGCGGCTGGGGGTCGTACTCGATGCCCAGCTGGATGGCCCGGGCCACGTCGTCGCCCGCGATCTGGGCGGCCAGCCACAGGGCCATGTCGATGCCGGAGGAGACCCCGGCGGCCGTCACGATCTTGCCCTGGGGCACGACCCGGCGGTCCTTGACGACCTGGCCGCACAGCGGGGCCAGCTCGCCCATGGCCGCCCAGTGGGTGGTGGCCTCCAGGCCCTCGAGCACCCCGGCCGTGCCCAGGATCAGCGAGCCGGTGCACACCGAGGTTGTCCACTGGGTGCCCTCGTGCACCCGGGCGATCCACTCGTGCAGCGGCCCGGGCTCCAGCATGGCCCGGGTGCCGGGGCCTCCGGGGACGACCAGCACGTCGCAGGCGTCCACCTCGTCGAGGCCGGCGTCGATGGTGATGGCCAGCATGGCCGTGTCGCTGCGGACCGGTCCGGTGCGCTCGCCCACGAAGGTGACCTCGGCGCCGGGCAGGCGGGACAGCACCTCGTAGGGGCCGATGGCGTCGAGGGCGGTGAACCGGTCGAACAGCGGGATGGCGACGAGCATGGTGTCTCCTTCGTCTGGCTCAGGCGGTGGCGGCGAAGTGCCGCCGGTACTGCCCGGGGGTGGTGTGGACGGTGCGCCGGAAGGCCCGGTGCATGGTCTCGACGGTGCCGAACCCGCAGGTGCGGGCCACTTCGGCCGTGCCTTCGGTGGTGGTCTCCAGCAGCCGGCGGGCGGCCTCGACCCGGACCGCCTGCACGTAGGCCGCGGGCGTGGTGCCCACCTCGGCCCGGAAGGTGCGGGCGAACGTGCGCGGGCTCATGGCCACCTGCCGGGCGAGGGCGGGGACCGACAGGTCGGCGTCGAGGTGGTCGGCGATGTGGTCGAGCGCCTCCCGCAGCGGTTCGCGCTCGGCCCGTGGCACCGCCAGCTGGGCGCTGAACTGGGACTGGCCGCCGCCCCGCTGGGTGAACAGGACCAGCTGGCGGGCCACGTCCAGGGTCAGGGCGCCGCGGTGGTCGTCCTCGACCAGGGCCAGGGCCAGGTCCATGCCCGCGGTGACCCCGGCGGACGTCCACACATGGCCGTCGCGCACGTAGATGCGGTCGCCCTCCACCTCCACCTCGGGGTGGAGCCGGGCCAGCAGGGCGCAGCTGCTCCAGTGGGTGGTGGCGCGGCGGCCGGCGAGGAGCCCGGCCGCCGCCAGGAGGAACGCGCCGCTGCACACCGAGGTCACCCGCCGGCTGCGGGCGGCCGCGGCCCGGATCCAGGCCACCAGCTCGGCGTCGGCCACGGCGTCGGCCGTGCCCTCGCCCCCGGCGACCACCAGCGTGTCGATCGGCCCCTGCACCGCGGTGATCGGCTCGTCGACGACGATGCCCAGGCCCGAGGACGTGCGCACCACCTCGGCCGGCCCGCGGGCGGTGACGGTGGTGCGGTAGGAGCCGGGCCGGTAGCGGTTGGCCACGTCGAACACCTCCAGCGGCCCGGTCACGTCGAGGGACTGCACGCCGGGGTAGGCGACGATGACCACAGGGGCGGGACCGGGGCGGGGGCTCACCCGGCCATCGTGCCGACCGGGGCCGGGTGGCAGCAAGGACGAATGGTTGACGATTTCTGCCACTGGAGTCCGGGTGGAGTTCTGAGACCGTTCACAGAGCCGCGGTGGAGGTGGTGCAGGGGACGGTTAGGGTTCGGGAACAGCCCCTCTCTGTCCGACTGATTGATGATGATGCGTCGATCGCTACCGACG
>DATBGF010000513.1:0-9137 GCA_036558145.1 Acidimicrobiales bacterium | reverse complement strand
CATATTCCTGCTCATCGACGCCGACGTCGGCGCCACCGCCTCCGCCGCCGGCTGCCTGCTGGGCCCGGTCGTCGCCGGCGAGGCCGACCTCGTCGTCGGGGTCATGCCGGCGGCGGCCGGCCGGGGCGGGTGGGGCGCGGTGCGGCGGCTGGCCGGGCTCGGCATACGGCGGGCGTGCGGCGTGCGGGCCGACGCCCCGCTGTGCGGCCAGCGGGCGGTCCGGGCCGGCTACCTCCGGGAGCTCGACCCGGTGGCGCGCTTCGGGCTCGAGGTGGGCATGACCATCGACGCCGTGCGGGCCGGGGCGCGCCTGGCCGAGGTCGCCGTCCCCATGGAGCACCACCACACCGGTCGCAGCCTGCGGGGCTTCGCCCACCGCGGCCGCCAGGGAGCCGACATCGTCGGGGCGCTCTGGCCCCGGCTCACCTCCACGCGGGTGCGCATGGTCGGCGTCGTGCTGGCGGCCATGGTCGTCTGCGCCACGATGGTCTGGACCAGCGGGAGCCGCGTGCCCGCCAGCGTGGCGGCGTCCCGCCGGGCTGAGCGCGTGGTGCTGGTCGGTGTCCCCCACCTGGCGCTGGAGGACGTGGGCACCGGCGCCATGCCGGCCCTGGACGCGCTGGTCCAGCGGGGCGCGGCCGGCGCCACCAACGTGCGGACGCTCTCCGGCCGGCCGTCGAGCGCAGAGGCCTACGCCACCCTCGGCGCGGGGACGCGGGTGCGCGACGGCGATCCGGGGCTGGGCCTCGGCAGTGCCCAGGCCCTGCCGGCCACGGCGCCGTACGAGGGCGGCACCGCGGGCGCCGTCCTGTCCCGGCGCACCGGGGAGGCGGCGAGCGGCGAGATCGTGGTCCCCGCCACCCCGACCGTCGTCCGCTCGGCCGGCGAGCACCTGTCGTCGGCGCCCGGGGCGCTGGGCGACGCCCTCGCGGCGGCCGGGATGACCACCGCGGTGATCAACAACGCGGACTCGGTGGCCGAGGACGGCACCCCGATCGCGTACCGCCCCGCGGCCATGGCCACCATCGACAGCGGTGGCTCGGTCGGCACGGGCACGGTCGACGCGGCCGACCTGCTGGTCGCCGATCCCGCCGAGCCCTACGGGCTGCGCGCCGATGTCGACGCCTACCTGGCCGCCACCGCCGGTGCCCTGGAGCGGGCCGACCTGGTCGTGGTCGACCTCGGCGACATGAACCGGGCCGCCTGGCAGTCGCAGGTCGCCTCGCGCGACGTGGCCGAAGCCGACCGGAGCCGGGCGCTGTCCCGCGTGGACTCCTACCTCGCCGGGCTCGTGCCGACCCTCGACCCCGGCACGCTGCTGCTGGTCGTCGGGGTGCGCCCCCGGGGCAGCGACTGGGACCTGACGCCGACCGTCGCCTATGGCGCGGGCGTCGTGCCCGGCTCGCTGCACTCGCCCTCGACCGAGCGCGACGGCCTGGTCACGCTGACCGACATCGCCCCGACGGTGCTGGCCGCGCTGGGGGTCGACCGGCCGGCGGGGATGATCGGCAGCCCGCTCCGCTACCGCACCGAGCCGTTCGACATGGCGAGCGCCCAGCGGCTCAACGATCTGGCCGGCAGCCGCGAGGCCGTCTACTACCCGATGGCCCTCACGTTCATCTGCGTGCAGGTGCTGGCGTACGTGTTCGCCGCCGTCGTCCTGTCCCAGCGGGGCGGCCGCCGGGCCGGCGAGACGTTGCGCCTGCTCGTGCTCACGTTCGCGGCGTGGCCGCTGGCGACGTTCGTCGAGCGCGGCGTTCCCGGCATCGAGCGCGTCGGCGCCGCCCGCCAGCTCCTGGTGTGGGTGATCGCGGGCGCGGTCGCCCTCGCCGCGTCGCGGGCCCGGCGCCACGCGCTCGCGCCGCTGTCGGCGATCGCCGGGGCCACCGCTCTGCTGCTCGTGGTCGACGTCGCCACCGGCGCCAACCTGCAGATGGCGAGCATCCTCGGCTACTCGCCGCACACCGCCGCCCGCTACGAGGGCTTCGGCAACACGGCGTTCGCCGTGCTGGCGGCGTGCGCGGTCGTGTTCGCCGCCATCCACGTCGCCTATGCACCGCGCCGGCGCGAGGCCGTGGTCACCGCCGGGGCGGTGCTCACCATCGTGCTGCTGGCCGACGTGTGGCCCACGCTCGGGGCCGACGTCGGCGGCGTGCTGACGATGGTCCCGGTGTTCGGCCTGCTGATGCTGGCGCTGTCCGGGCGGCGCCTGTCGTGGCGGCAGGTCGCCCTCTTCGCCCTGGCCACCGGGGTCGTGCTCACGATCGTGGCGGGCGTCGACCTGCTGCGCCCGGAGACGTCCCGGGGCCACCTCGGCCGGTTCGTGGCCGGTGCGTTCGCCGGCGACGGGACCTTCCTCACCACCATCGAGCGCAAGTGGGCCACCAACGTGCGCCTCTTCGGCCGCACGGTGTGGACGTGGATGGTGCCGCTGACGGCGGGGTTCATGCTCTACGTCCTGGTGATCGCCCGAGGGTGGCAGCGCCTGCTCCCGCCGGGATCAGCCCAGCGCGCCGGCGTCGTCGGCACCATCGCGGCCGGCCTCCTGGGCTGGCTCGTCAACGACTCGGGCGTGGTCGTCTCCGCGCTGGTCTTCGTCTTCGTCGGCCCCTACCTGACCCTGCTCGCGCTCAGCCGCATGGCCGGCCAGCCCGAGCTCCTGGCGCGGCTGCAGCCCGAGCCGGTCACCCCTCGCCCGCCGGAAACGTGACGGCCGGCGGGTCTCGGCTCAGCGGGGCTGGATCTCGCCCATCGGCCCCCAGCCCTCGACCTCGGGGGCGTCGATGTAGATGATGGTGGGCTGGTCGGAGACGAGGTCGGGGCCCTTCTCGATCAGCTCGGCGAAGTGGACGGTCTTGACGTGCTCCTGGCCTGCCTCGGCGTCGCGGAAGCCCTCGACCGCCACGAACACGTCGGGATCGTCGAGGCTGCGCGACCACTCGAAGAACAGGCAGCCGTCCTCGGCCTCGACCGCGGAGGCGTACCCCGTGGCGAGGGTCACGAACTCCTCCACCTTCTCGTGGCGGACCGGGAACTTCGCGGTGATGAGGATCATGCCGCGTGTCTACCCGCCCGGGCCGAGCGCGGCGAGGACATCGGCGGGGGTGGCGAGGACGAGGTCGCCCGGCTCGGGGACGGCGCGGGGGTTCCAGCCGGCGAGGCCGAAGGCGACGCCCGCGGCGTGGGCGCAGGCCCGGTCGTGGGCGGTGTCCCCGACGAGGAGCGCGTCGCCCGGCAGCAGCGCCAGGGCCGCCAGCACCGGGGCGAGGAACTTGGCCCGGCCGCCGAAGTCCTCGGAGAAGAACGCGACGGCCGGGGCCCAGCCCAGCCGGGCCAGCTCGATCTCGGCGGTGGCCCGGTCCTTGTTCGAGCACAGGCCCCAGCGGTCGAGCCCCGCCAGCATGGCCTCGACCCCGGGGAACGGGCGGGCGGCGGCCACGTCGTAGTGCGCCAGGTAGTCGTCCACGGTGATCCCCGCCCGCGCGCAGGCGACGGGCAGCGGCAGGCCGAGCGGCGGGCGGTCGGCCTCGGCCACGCCCAGCGCCGTGAACGGGGCCTGCAGCGCGGCGTCCGAGTCGACGAGCGTGCCGTCGAAGTCGAACAGGACGGTGCGCAGGCCGGCCATGTCAGGCGAACGGTCCCCGGCCCATCTGGTCGCGCACGGTCACGACCGCCGGGTTGGTGAGCGAGCGGCGCTGCCAGTTGGCCCCGTCCACCACCAGGGTGTGGCCCGAGACGAACCGGGCGTAGGGCGAGGCCAGGAACGTCGCGGCCCAGCCCAGCTCCCGCAGCCGCCCGACCCGCAGCGCGGGCTGGCAGGCGTCCTTGTCGTGCGTGCGGTCGAGGTTGCCGGTGATGTCGGCGGTCATGTCCTCGTGGGGGAACAGGCCGGGCACGAGCCCGTTGACCTGGATCCCGTAGGGGCCCCACTCGACGGCGAGGGTCTCGACCATGTTCTTGACGCCGGCCTTGGCCGCCGCGCTGTGGGCGAAGCCCGGGCCGCCGGTCCAGGCGTACGACGCCCCCACGTTGACGATCGCGGCCGGCGTGCCCGCCGCGAGGTGGCGGCGGGCGAACTCGCGGGCGCAGAAGAACGTGCCGTTGAGAGTGATGTCCACGACCGTGCGCCAGGCGTTGGGCGACATGTCCTCGGCCGGGACCGGGAAGTTGGCCGCCGCGTTGTTGACCAGCACGCCGGGCCGTCCCAGCTCGGCCTCGACCGCGTCGAGCGCCGCGGCGATCTGCTCCGGATCGCGGATGTCGCAGGGGACGGCCGCGGCCCGGGCGCCGACCGCCTCGATCGCGGTCCGCCCGGCGTCGAGGTGCTCCGGCTTGCGGCTGACCACGGCCACGGCCGCCCCCAGCCGGGCGAACTCGACCGCGATGGCCCGGCCGAGCCCGGTGCCCCCGCCGGTGACCACGACGGTCACGCCGTCGTACGTGCCGGCCGGCAGGGCGCTGGTCCCGACCGGCGGCGGCTCCGGCAGGCCGGGCAGGGCGGGAGGGGGCGGGGCGGCGTCGGTCATGTGCGGGTCAGCTCCCCCGGTAGTGCGGCTCGCGGCCCTCGGCCCGGGCCGCGCGCAGCTCGGCGAAGTCGTCCGAGCGGTTGACGAAGGTCTGGAAGATCAGCTCGTCGGCCATCGATCGCCGGATCTCGGGCTCGCCCAGGTGGCGCAGCACCCGGCGGGCCATCTTCACGGTCACGGCCGGGGCGGCGGCGACCTTCCCGGCCATCTCGCGGGCGACCTCGTCCAGGGTGTCGGGGGCGACGACCCGGGAGACGATGCCGTGCCCGAGCGCCTCCTCGGCGGACAGCACCCGGCCGGTGAGCACCATGTCGGCCACGACGCCGGGCCCGCAGATCTGGAACAGCGCCGCCACCCCGCCGGTGTCGGGGATCACCCCGTGGCCCACCTCCGGCAGCATGAACCGGGCGCCCTCCGCGGCGATGCGGACGTCGCACAGCAGCGCCCGCTGGAACGACCCGCCGATCGCCCAGCCCTGGATGGCCACGATCACCGGGGCGGGGAGGTCGAACACCTGCTGGATCCCGGCGTGGCCCCGGCTCATCAGCTCGTGGTGGCTGAGCGCGCCGTCGCCCTGGCCGATCGCGCCGACGTCCCTCCCCGAGGACCAGGACCGGCCCTCTCCTCGCCAGATCACCGCCCGGATGTCGGGCCGGGCCTTCAGCTCGCCCAGGATGGCGAACAGCTGGACGTCCATCTCGTCGTCGAAGGCGTTGTGCTTGTCGGGGTTGTCGTTGGTGATGGTGGCGATGGCCCCGTCGACGTCGAGCCGCACCCTGTCGGTCATCCCACGACCGTATCTGACGCACCGTCAGATGGCCCCGCTATTGACTCGCGGGCCGGTTCGGGGCAGGCTCACCGTCGTCGGAACCTAAGATTTGTTACGGCTGGGAGGGGACCCCATGAGACCGCACGCGAACTCGTGCCGGCGCGCACCGGCACTCGTGGCCGCCATCGCGCTGCTGCTGGGGGTCGTCGCGTGCGGCGACAACGGCGACAGCTCCGAGAGCCCTCCCGACCAGGTGAACGACGACCTGCTGGGCCCCACGCACCCGGCGTCGGGCGAGCCCGTGAAGATCGGGCTGGCCTCGGACGGCCAGACCCAGGCGTTCGACGCCCGCGACGAGGTGCGGGCCGCCCAGGCCACGGTCGACTACTGGAACGAGCGCAAGGGCGGCATCGGTGGCCGGCCGATCGAGCTGGTGGTGTGCGAGACGGGCGCCGATCCGGCCGGCGGCACCGACTGCGGCAACCAGATGGTCGAGGACGGGGTCGTGGCCGTGGCCGTCGGCCAGTCCACGGTGGCCGACTCGATCTGGGAGCCCGTGCACCAGGCCGGCATCCCGACCATGTTCCTCCAGACCAACGGCGAGGGCGTGCTGGCCGACGGCCAGACCAGCTTCGTCATCTCCAACCCGCTCACGACGGCGTTCGGCCTGCCCATCTCGGTGGCCGAGGACACCGACGCCGACAAGATCGCCTTCGTCGTCATCGACGTCCCGGTGGCGACCAGCCTCTTCGAGCAGCTCGGGCCCCAGATCCTGGGCAACGCCGGGCTGGACTACGAGCTGGTCAAGGTGCCCCTCGGCACGGCCGACATGACGGCGCAGATGCGCGAGGTCGTGGACAGCGGGGCCGGGGTCGTCCAGGTGGTCGGCTACGACGCCTTCTGCATCGCGGCCTTCCAGGGGCTGAGCGCCCTCGCCTACGACGGCACCATCACCGCGGTGTCGCAGTGCATCACCGACGCCACCCGCCAGGCCATCCCCGGCGACCAGCTGCAGAAGATGTACGTCACCTCCGCCATCGCCCTCGGCGCCACCGACGATCCGACCTACCAGCAGTACCAGGCGGTCATGGACGCCTACGGCGAGGACATCGACGTGAACAACAACGTCCCCATGGGCGGCTACACCGTCATCGCCGCCCTGGCCACGGCCCTCGGCGGGATCACGGGCGACATCACCCCGCAGTCGGTGGCCGCGGCGATCAAGGCCATGCCCGACGAGGCGCTCCCGGGCGGGGGCGGCGTCACCTTCCAGTGCGGCGGGGCCGCCATGGCCACGATGCCGAGCGTGTGCTCCAACCAGTGGCTGAAGGCGTCGCTCGACGCCTCCGGCGAGCCGTCGAACTACGAGGCCGTCGACTCCACCGACATCCTCACCGGCCTCTAGAGCGACTGGCGCAGGACCATCGGGAAGCTGTCGAGGGACCGGATGCCGGGCGTGTAGTCGAGCAGCACGCCCGGGCGCACCCGGTAGTCCGGGATGCGCCGGTGCCACTCGCGCAGCGCCACCCGCAGCTCGACCCGGGCCAGGTGGGAGCCGAGGCAGCGGTGGACGCCGCCGCCGAACGCCAGGTGGCGGTTGGCCTCACGGTCCCAGCGCACCGTCCCGGCGTCGGCGGTCTCCCGGTCGTCGAGGTTGGCCGCGCCCAGCAGGACCATGACCTGCTCGCCGGCGCTCACGGGCTGGCCGCCCACCTCGCTGTCGCATGTGGCCACCCGGGCCGCGCCCATCACCGGGGTCTCCCAGCGCAGCAGCTCCTCCACGATCGGAGCGATCAGCTCGGGGTCCTCGACCAGCTTGCGGCGCTCCTCGGGGTGCTCCGCCAGGTGGCCGTAGAAGCAGTCGAGCGAGGCCGAGACCGTGTCGAGGCCGGCGATCAGGAACAGGAAGCAGATGTCGAGGATGTCCTCGCGGCCGAGCCGGTCACCGTCGATCTGGGCGTCGAGGAACTCGCTCAGCAGGTCGTCGCGCCGCACGGACGCCCGCTCGTCCAGCAGGCCCTCGAAGTACTCGTAGATGGAGTCGGCCGTCGCCTGTTGGTGCGCGTCGGTCTCGGGGTGGCCGCGCTCGTGGCCGACGACGTGGTCGGGACGGATGATGCCGTCCTTCATGGCCAGGAAGCGGGGCAGCTCCTCGATGGGCAGGCCGAACAGGGTGAGGAACACCCGCGACGGGAACGGGATCGAGAACTCCCGGGTGAAGTCGATCTCGTCCTCGTCGACGAAGGCGTCGATGAGCTCGTTGACCAGGGCGGTGATCGGCTCCTCGAGCCGCCGCATCCTCTGCGGGCTGAACAGCGGGTCGAGGATCTTGCGGAACTTGCGCTGGGCCGGCGGGTCGATCTGGAGCGGGATCAGCGGGCGCCGGGTCTTGAGGTCGATCGCCTCGGTGCTCGACGAGAAGACGTCCGGTTGGCGCAGCACCTCGTCGACCGCGGCCCGCGAGCACGCGATCACGCCGACTCCGTCGACCTTGAGCGCGGCCGCGCCCGCGAGCAGGTCCCGGAACACCGGCTGGGGGTGGCGCGCCAGCTCGGGGGTCATCATGTCGGTGATGGCGGCGGTGCTCTCGGTGTCGTCGCTCATGTCCCGGCACTGTACCCGCCGGCCGGAACGAATGTTTGGTCAACCTGGTTCCCGTCTGACCACCCTGAGCAGTCACTAACGTTTGGGTCGATGGCCAGCGACAGCGCCCGCCGGGAGGAGATCCTGTCGACCGCGGCGGAGATGTTCGCGTCCTCGGGCCTGCGCACGTCGCTGCGGGAGATCGCCGACCGGTGCGGCATCCTGCCGGGCAGCCTCTACCACCACTTCGACTCGAAGGAGGCGATCGTCGTCGAGCTGGTCCGCCGCTACCGCGACGAGCTCGACCAGGTGGCCAAGGAGGCCTTCGACGCCCTGCACGAGCCGGACCAGCGCCCGGTCGAGGAGCGGGTCGTCGAGCTGAGCAGCGCCATCGCCGCCTGCGCCGTCCGCCACCGGGCCGCGCTGCTGCTCACGATCTACGAGCCGCCGACCGGGGCCGGTGAGGAGCTCGTCGACCTGGCCCGCCAGGCTCCCACCGCCATCGACGCGGCCATGGCCGAGATCCTCCAGGCGGGGCGGACCGCCGGCGCGATCCGGTCGGGGATCGACCTCACCCTGCTGGGCGAACGGATCTGCCAGAGCATGCTGCACATCGGCGTCGGCGTGTTCCACCGCAGCCACGCCCAGCAGCTGCCGGCGCAGAAGTGCCGGGTGCTGCTGCACGGCGTGGCCGTGACGGTGCCGTCCAAGGCGGTGCTGGACCGCTCCCCCGCCATGCACGCGGCCCGGGCGGTCATCGCCCGCTGGGACGCCCCGCCCGACGACGACCGCGTCGCCCACCTGCGGGCCGTCGCCCGGTCCGAGTTCGGCCGGCGCGGCTTCGAGGCCACGACCATGCGGGACGTCGCCAAGGCCGCGGGCATGAGCACCGGCACCGTGTACCGCATGTTCGGGTCCAAGGACGACCTGCTCGTCGACATCATGGCGGCGTACTCGGAGAACGTCGCCGCCGCCTGGGACGAGGTGGCCCAGTCGTCCTCGCCGCCGCTCGAGCAGCTCGACGCCCTGATGTGGCTCAACGTCAACGTGCTCGACCGCTTCAGCGAGGAGTTCAAGATCCAGCTCGCCTGGATGCGCCAGTCCCCGCCCAGCTCGGTCGACCTGGGCGGCTCGTTCGGGCTCCAGCTGCGCCAGCTGCAGGACCTGCTGGCCGCGGGCGAGGCGCAGGGCGAGCTCCGGGTCGAGGGCGGCTCGCTGCTCTCCCGCACGCGCTCGCTCTACGAGCTGATCCTCACGCC
>DATBGF010000512.1:0-6011 GCA_036558145.1 Acidimicrobiales bacterium | reverse complement strand
CGACGGCGTCGTGCTCTGGACCCGCCTGGCGCCCGAGCCGCTGACCGTGGACGGCGGGCTGGGCGGGGCGGGCAACCTCCAGGTCGGGTGGGCCGTGGCCCGGGACGAGGGCATGCGCCAGGTGGTGCGCAGCGGCACGGCTGTGGCGCCCGAGGACCTGGCGCACTCGGTGCACGTCGACGTGCGTGGCCTCGAGCCTGGTCGGGAGTACTGGTACCGGTTCACCGCCGGTGACTGGGCCTCGCCCGTGGGGCGGACCCGGACGGCGCCCGCGCCGGACGCCCGCCTCGACGGGATGGCGTTCGCCTACTCGACCTGCCAGAAGTGGGAGGAGGGGTTCTACAACGCCTACGCCCACATGGCGGACGAGGACCTCGACCTGGTCGTGTTCCTCGGCGACTACACCTACGAGTACGGCATCGACCCGGCCACGGGCGGGGTCCGGGGCGAGGGGCTGCCGCCGGAGTACGCGGACGAGACCGTCACGCTCGACCAGTTCCGGCTGCGCCACGCGCTCTACAAGACCGACGCCGACCTGCAGCGGGCGCACGCCCGCTTCCCGTGGGTCGCCACCTGGGACGACCACGAGGTCGACAACGACTACACCGGCGACATCCCCGAGGACGGCACACCGCCCGAGGTCTTCCGGCTGCGGCGGATCGCCGGCTACCAGGCGTTCTACGAGCACCTGCCGGTGCGGGCACCCGCGCTGCCCGACCGCCAGGGGCAGTCGAAGCTGTACCGGACGATCCCGTGGGGGCCGCTGGCCGAGCTCATCGTCATCGACAGCCGCCAGTACCGCAGCGATCACCCGATGGGCGACGGGGAGCACCCCTACGGGCCCGCGTCGTTCGACCCGGCCCAGACCGTGCTCGGCGCCCAGCAGGAGCGCTGGCTCCGCAAGCAGTTCGGCAACAGCCAGGCCCAGTGGAACGTGCTGGCCAACCAGGTGCTGTTCTCGGCCCTCGCCCACGAGCCCGGGCCGAACCCCCGCTACTGGCAGGACGGCTGGGACGGCTACCCGGTGGCCCGCCGGCGCGTGATCGACGACATCGTCGGGACCGGTGTCCGCAACCCGTTCGTGATCACCGGCGACTGGCACTCGACGTTCGTCAACGACGTGCACACCGACTTCCGGGACCCGTCCTCGCCGGTCGTCGCCACCGAGATCCTGGCGCCCGCCGTGACCTCCAACGGCGACGGCCCGGTCTACGGCCCGTATTACGGGCCGATGATCCAGTTCAACCCGCACATCAAGTTCTTCGACGGCGACCGCAAGGGCTACGTCCGCTGCACCGTCGGCCGGGATCACCTCCAGGCCGACCTCCGCTACGTCGAGCGGGTGGGCGTCCCGGGCGCGCCGATCGAGACGTTCGCCAGCTTCGCCGTCGAGGACGGCCACCCGGGCGCGGTGCCCGCCTGACCGTCAGCGGCGGGCGAAGTGGAGGGGCGCCTCGTGGAGTGAGATGGTGCCGTCCTGCTCGACGCGGTGGAGCACCGCGCGGCAGGCGTTGGAGGAGCGGGTGCAGTCCACCGCCGGGCCCTGCGGGGGCTGGATGGTGGCCTGGACCGTCATGGAGACGGTGACGTCACCGGACGCAGGGACCGTGACCGTGCCGGGGACGGCTACGCAGTTGCGGGCCACGCCGGCCGGGGATGGGTCCCGGTCCACCGCGTGGGCGCACTCGTAGGCGGTCCAGCGGCCGGACGGGACGCCGTCGACCACCGGGCCTGCGTAGCTCGTCATGATCCGGCGGCCGGTCAGCGTGACCGCCTGGCCGTCCGTCAGCCGCTGCGACGGGGTGACGGACAGGTGCCCCGTGGCCAGGGTGTACGGCACCTCGACCGACGCGCCCGGGGCGTAGAGGGCGATGCGGCACTGGTCCCGGCAGTAGACCGGGTGGGGGGTCGAGGGCGCGATCGCGTCGAAGCGCAGGACGGCAGGGGCGGTGTAGGACAGGTGCCCGGCATGGTCCGCCGCCACGGTGATCGGGCTCGTGGGCGTGGGCGGCGCGCAGTTCCCGAACAGCACGTTGAGGGTGTCGGGGAACTTGTCGCACACGGCCAGGATGAAGCTCGCGTCCGGCCTCAGGCCGGTGATGTCGATGGTGATCGGCTGGCCTTCGAGCAGGCCCCGGGTGCGTGAGGTCGTGACGACCGGCGGCGGCTGCACGAACTGGATGGGCCGCGTCGCCAGGGACACGTCGTCGGTGGCCACGGTGTCCATCGCCATCACGCATGCGTTGAACGGCGCGCAGTCGACGGTGGCGCCGTCCGCCCCCACGAAGCTGCGCTGCACCTGGTAGCTGATCGTGAGCTTGCCGAGCGACCCGGTGGGGTCGGGCGGCACGGTCAGCTCCCGGACGTCGCGGCAGGGACCGCCGGCCAGGTCCCCGGTCGTGGCGATCGACGCCGCGCACTGGCCGACCAGGACGGGCTCCCGGGTGTCGGCGTAGACGTCGACGGTGATCGTCTGGCCGTCGGTCAGGTTCTCCGACGGGGTGGGGAACGGGTCGAGGGTGATGGTCGGCTGCGTGACCGTCACGGGGACGGAGGCCACCTGGGCCCCCGCCGCGTCGAACGACGCGAGCGCGCAGCCGCCGGAGCGGCAGTCGGCGGTCCCGCCGGCGGTGGGGATCGTCAGCACCGGCTGGAGCTCGACGGCGCCGAGGCCGCTGCCGTCCAGCGTGACCGGGACGGTGACGGCACAGTCGGCAGCGGCGAGCGAGGTGGCCACCGGCGCCGCGCACTGGGCCACGGTCAGCTCGGCGCCCGGCTCGCCCGACTCCCAGGTGTGGAAGCTCTGCCGGGTGGTCACCGACTCCGGAGCCACGGCCAGCGGGCTGGGCACGACGTCGATGGGTGCGAACCCGACGCTGCCCTGGTCGGTGCTGACGTACATCACGCAGTCGCCGGGCGCGTCACCGCAGTGGACCGGCTCCGCCAGGCCGGGACGGCTGATCGTCTCCACGACCGTGCGGGTCACCCGGCCGTCGGCCGGGATGTTCAGCAGGTCGAACGTGCACTGGGACAGGGTGGCGCCGAACGGGTCGGGGGAGTCCAGGACCGCGACGTCGCACTGCCCGGCGGCGATCACGTTGGCGGCGTCGAGGTTGGACACGGTGAGGACGACCTGGTCCCCGGCCCGCAGGCCGGTCGACGGCTCGGCCGTGACGTCGAGCACGATCGCCGCACCTGCCGGCGACGCTCCCGGCACCGGCCCGACGATCCCAAGGGTCAGCGCAGCCACGGCCCCCGCGACCAGGCTGCGCCTGATGTTTCCGACCACGGTCCCTCCCCAGCGCGGCGAACGCCCGGATCGTAGGCCACGGAGAGAACAGGGGCGTACGCTCTGGGCAACCCAGGAGCGTGATCCCAGGTGGCACCGGGTAGCACCGTCACCAACGCTGAGCAGAAGCGGACCCCCGTCGAGCATCCGACCGCGGCCGAGCGGGCCGCCCGGGGCAAGGCGGCCCGCAGCGCCGTCCCCCGTGAGCGCATCGCGGAGTTCGAGCCGGTGGCGGACCGGGCGGACCCCATCGACCTGCTCGAGGAGCAGGCCGCCACCCGGGTCCCCGAGCTGGTGCCCATCCGCTACGGCCGCATGCTCGTGTCGCCGTTCGCGTTCTACCGCGGCGCGGCCCTCATCATGGCGGCCGACCTGGCGCCGGCGCCGGTGTCGGGCCTGAAGGTGCAGGCCTGTGGCGACGCCCACATGGCCAACTTCGGGGTGTTCGCCTCGCCCGAGCGCAACCTGGTCTTCGACGTGAACGACTTCGACGAGACGCTGCCCGGACCGTGGGAGTGGGACATCAAGCGCCTTGCCGCCAGCCTCGCCGTCGCCGGCCGCGACCGGGGCTTCACGACCAAGGAGCGGATCGCGGTCGTCGAGGCCACGGCCGCCGGCTATCGCACCGAGCTCCAGGAGCTCGCGGGCATGCGCGAGCTCGACGTGTGGTACCGCCGCTTCGACATCGACGCCGTGATGGCCGCGGCCAAGGCCCTCTCCCGCCCGACGCGCGACCGCACGACGGCCGCCATCGCCAAGGCCCGGACCCGCGACAGCCTCCAGGCGTTCTCGAAGCTGACCCACATGGTCGACGGTGAGCCCCGCATCGTCAGCGATCCGCCGCTGATCGTGCCCCTCGAGGAGGTCCTGAGCGCCGACGAGCTCGAGGTGGCCAATCAGCGCCTCCACAACCTGCTCAGGGCCTACCGGCACTCGCTCCAGACCGATCGCCGCCACCTCCTCGAGCAGTTCCGGCTCGTCCACGTGGCGCGCAAGGTCGTCGGGGTCGGCAGCGTCGGCACCCGGGCCTGGATCGTGCTCCTGCTGGGCCGGGACGACGCCGATCCGCTCTTCCTGCAGGTGAAGGAGGCGCAGCCGTCGGTCCTGTCCCGCTTCCTCGGCAAGAGCGGGTTCGCCAACCAGGGCGAGCGGGTCGTCGCCGGCCAGCGGATGATGCAGAGCGTGAGCGACATCCTCCTCGGCTGGGAGCGGATCGACGCCTTCGACGGGCAGCCGCGCGACTTCTACTTCCGCCAGCTCCGGGACGGGAAGGGCTCGGTCGATCCGGACCAGATGGTGCCCGAGGGCCAGGTCTCCTACGGGCGGCTCTGCGGCCAGGCGCTGGCCCTGGCCCACGCCCGCTCGGGCGACCGCATCGCCATCTCGTCCTATCTGGGCAAGAGCGCGGCGTTCGACCACGCCCTCGCCGCCTTCGCCGAGACCTACGCAGACCAGAACCAACGGGACTACGACGCCCTCCGGGCCGCCGTGGACAGTGGTCGGGTAACGGCCGAAGTTGGGCTCTGAGGGCGGCGGGGCGCGGCGGCCCCACATCCTGGGAGGCATCCTCCCTGTGGCGAAGGGCAGCCTCACGGCCGAAGCCCTGGCCGGGGTCACCCTGGCCGCCCTCGCGATCCCCGAGGTCATGGGCTACAGCCAGATCGCCGGCATGCCCGTGGTCACGGGCCTCTACACCCTGTTGCTGCCGGTGTTCGCGTTCGCGCTGCTCGGCTCCTCCCGGCACCTGGTGGTCGGGGCGGACTCGGCCACCGCCGCGGTCATGGCCGCGGGCCTGGCGGGCCTGGCCGTGGCGGGCTCGAACGAGTACGTCGCCCTGGCCGGGACCGTCGCGCTCATCGCCGCCGTCCTCCTGCTCGTGGCCCGGCTCGCCCGGCTCGGCTTCATCGCGGACTTCCTGTCCCGCACGGTCCTGATCGGCTTCCTCACCGGCGTCGGCGTGCAGGTGGCGGCCGGCCAGGTGGCGGGCATGCTCGGGGTCGAGCCCGGGAGCGGCGGCACGCTCCGCAAGCTGGCCGGGACCCTGGCCAACATCGGCGACACCAGCCTGACGACGCTGGCGGTGTCGGCCTGCGTGATCGTGGTCATCCTCGGGTGCAAGCGCATCGCCCCGAAGGTGCCGGGAGCGCTGCTGGCCGTGATCGGCGCGATCGCCGTCAGCTGGGCCGCCGACCTGAAGGCCCACGGCGTGGCGACGCTCGGCCACCTCCCGGGCGGTCTGCCCAGCCTCGGCCTGCCCGACATGGAGTGGTCCGAGATCGGCACCCTCGTCGCCGTCTCGACATCGATCTTCGTGCTGATCCTGGCCCAGAGCGCGGCGACGTCACGGGCCTACGCGGCCAAGTACAACGAGGACTTCGACGAGAACGTCGACCTCGTGGGCCTGGCCGGCGCCAACCTGGCCGCCGGCATCAGCGGCACGTTCGTCGTCAACGGCAGCCCGACGAAGACGCAGATGGTCGACGGAGCCGGGGGCCGCACCCAGCTCGCCCAGGTGACCACCGGGGTGATCGTGCTGATCGTGCTGCTGTTCCTGACCTCCCCGATCCAGTACCTGCCCGAGGCGGTGCTCGCCTCGGTGGTGTTCCTGATCGGGATCGAGCTCGTCGACTACCGGGGGATGGCCAGGGTCTACCGGGTCCGCCTCGACGAGTTCATCGTCGCCGCGCTCACCGCGGCCACCGTCGTCGTGGTCGGCGTCGAG
>DATBGF010000511.1:0-13650 GCA_036558145.1 Acidimicrobiales bacterium | reverse complement strand
GTGGAAGGACGAGCTGTGCGAGCGGGTCGAGCTCGACCCGCTCGGCCCCGACGGGACCGGGGAGCTGGTGCGCGACGTCCTCGGCGGCGCGGTCGACCCGGCGTCGGTCGTACAGCTCGCGGCCCGCAGCCAGGGCAACGTCCTGTTCCTCCGCGAGCTCGTGACCGGCGCCGTCGACGACGGGCAGCTGCGCGACGACAGCGGGATCTGGCGGCTCGAGGGCGAGCTGACCCCCTCGTCCCGGCTCACCGAGCTCGTGGAGGCGACCGACCTGGCCGGCCTCGACGGCGACGAGCGCGCGCTCCTGGAGGTCGTGGCCGTGGGCGAGCCCGTCGGCGCCACCGAGCTGGCGGCCCTCGCCGATCCGTCGCTGGCCGAGGACCTGGAGCGCCGCGGCCTGCTCACCGGCGAGCTCGACGACGACCGCGTGCGGGTCCACATCGCCCATCCGGTCGTCGGTGACGTGGTGCGGGCGCGCACGCCCGCCGTCCGGGCCCACGCCATCGCCGAGAGCCTGGCCGACGCCGCCGCCCGCCGCGGCGCCACCGACCACGACGACGTCATGCGGCTCGCCATGGTGGGCCTGTCCTCCGGCGAGCCCGACCCCGACGTGCTCTTCGACGCGGCCGCCATCGCCCGTGACCGGTCCGACCTGCCCCGGGCCGAGGCGCTCGCCCGGGCCGCCGCCGGCGCCGGCGCGGGGTTCGACGCCGCCCTGCTGGCCGCACAGGCGGCCGCGCTGCAGGGCCGCGTCGAGGAGGCCGACGCCGACCTCGCGGCGCTCATGGCCGCCGCCACCGACGACCGCGAGCGCAGCCGCGCCGCGCTGGCCCGGTTCGACACGGCGGTCGTGTGGTCGGCCCGCGACGACGGCGACGTGCTCGGTCGCGCCGCGGCCGCCGTCGACGACCCCGAGTGGCGCGACCGGCTGGCCGTGCGGCGGCTGGCGCTCGTGCTGATCACCGAGGGCCCGCGCGCCGCCCTCGACGCGGCCGCCGGCCTGCCCGCCCCGGCAGATCCCGAGGCGAAGGCGGTCGGGCGCGTCGTCCGGGCCATAGCGCTCGTGCGCACCGGCCGGCTCGACGAGGCGCTGGCGCTGACCGGCACCGACCCCGCTCCGCCCGAGCCGGGTGCGGAGACGGGCGAGGGCCTGGGCTGGTCGCCGTGGTGGCACGCGGTCGCCCGCATCTCGGCGCTCCTGCACGCCGGCCGGTTCGCCGAGGCCGACGAGCTGGCGGCGACCCACCATGCGTCGGCGCTGGCCCGCGGGGCGGTCGACGCCCAGGCCGCCTTCGCCGTACTCGAGCCCACGGCCGTCGCCGACCGGGGCGGCGTGCGCACGGCCGTGGCCGGGGCCCGCGAGGCGCTGGCGCTGCACCGGCGCCTGGGGCGGGACATCCTGGTCCGGCGCGACCTCATCGCCAGCGCCCTCGCCCACGCGCTGGCGGGAGACGGCGCCGCCGCGGCCGAGGACCTCGCCGAGCTGGACGACCTCGACCTGCCGCCGGTGCGCCGGGACGAGGCCGACCTGCTCCAGGCCCGGGCCTGGGCGGCGGTCGCCACCGGGGACCTGCCCGGCGCGTCCGACCTGCTCGAACAGGCGGTGGACCGGGGCGTCGCCTGCGGCGACCTCGTCGGCGCGGCGGCGGCGCTGCACGCCCTCGCCCGGCTGGGGCGGGCCGCGGCCGTCCGGGAGCGGTTGGCCGCGGTGGCCCGGGGGATCGACGGCGAGCTGGTCCCCGCCCGCGTCGCGCACGCGGAGGCCCTCGCCGCTGCGGACGCGTCCGCCCTCGGCGACGCCTCGACCCGCTTCGAGGACCTCGGGGCCGTCCTGCTCGCGGCCGAGGCGGCGGCCGACGCCGCGGTCGCCCACCAGCGCGGGGGCAACCGGCGCCTGGCCGCGGCCGCGGCCCGCCGGGCGAGCGAGCTGGCGGCCCGGGCCGAGGACCCGGTCACGCCGGCCCTACACGCGGTCGAGACCCGTGCCGTCCTGACCCCCGCGGAGCGGGAGACCGCCGTGCTGGCGGCCAGCGGCCGGGCCAACAAGGAGATCGCCGAGCAGCTCCACCTCTCGCCGCGCACGGTCGAGAACCGGCTGCAGCGGGTCTACGACAAGCTGGGCGTGGCCGGCCGGGGCGACCTGGCGGACGCCTTGGCGCCGAACGGCTAGCGGAGGCCCTCTAGCCTGGCCGGGCGATGACCGAGGCGGTGAGGCCGAAGCGTGGTCGTCCCAAGGACGCGACGATCGACGACAGGGCGCTGGCCGCGACCCGGCAGCTGCTGATCGAGGAGGGCCACGAGGCGGCGACGATCCAGCGGATCGCCGAGCGGTCCGGCCTGCACCCGTCCTCGATCTACCGGCGCTGGCCGTCGCGGCGGGAGCTGATCCTGGACGCCGCCTACGCCGACATGCGCGGGGCGCGCGTCCACCCGACCGGTGACGTCCGGGAGGACCTGACCCGGTTCGTGAGGGTGTACTACGAGGCCTTCGACTCGCCGATCGCCCGGGCCGCGATGCCCGCCCTGCTGGCCGGGAACCCGAGCGAGTGGCACGCACGCACCGCGGAGTCCTGGGTCCGGGTCTCCGTGCGACCCCAGTTCCGCGCCATCCTGGCGGCGGCGCCCGCGGACCTCGTCGATCCGGAGATCGATGCCGACGGCGTGTTCGACCTGGTGGTGGGGGCGGTGCTGGCGCGGGTCCTCATCCCGGCCGAGGTCCGGCAGCTTCCGCCCATCGAACGGACCGTGGACCTGCTGATGCGCATGCTGGCACCGCGCCGCGCCTGATCAGAGCCCGAGCGTGTCGTTCGTGGGGATGACCTGGGTGAGGTCGTTCTCGTAGCGACGGTCGTCGATGCGCCACTCGCCGGCCCGGCACGACCACGTGTCCAGATAGCGACCGCGGACGACGATGTCGTTCCCGTCGCCCACCCGGATGCACGCGTGCACGTAGCTCTCGCTCGTGGCCCTGTCGCCGTCGACCGTGATCATGATGTTCGACAGCTGGTGGGACGTGCCGGCGGCGAGCTTGTGGAACTCGAAGGTCTGCTTCAGGTAGTCCGCCGCCGATCCCTCGAAGATCGCCGGCCCGTAGTGGGCGGTGCCGTCGGGATGCCAGACCTGCTCGCCCAGCTCCTGGCTGTTCCGGTCCATCGCGTAGCAGTAGCGATGCAGGGTCTCGGTGATCGCCTGCTTGGCGATCAGGGTCTCCAGCGTGTCGGCCACGGCGACATCTTCCCCCCGGCGAGTGCCTCTGGGCGCCATCAGTTTTGCGAGTACCATCGCATAATTCTCGGGGGAGGGGGAGGCATGAGCGAGCCTCTGTCGTTCGGCGAGCGGTACGGCCCGTGGGCGCTGGTCGCCGGCGCGTCCGACGGTGTCGGGGCCGCACTGGCGCGGGCGTTCGCGGCAGAGGGTGTCCACGTCGTGGTGCTGGCGCGGCGACAGCACCTGCTGGACCAGGTCGCGGCCGCGATCGAGCGTGACCACGGCGTCGACACCCGGGCGGTGGCGATCGACCTGGCGGCGCCCGATGCGATGGCGCGGGTGCAGGACGCGACCGCGGGCCTGGAGGTCGGGCTGGTCGCCTACAACGCCGGTGCGGACCCGAACTACGAGCCGTTCCTCGCCCACCCCGTCGAGACCGCGCTCTCCATGGTCCAGCGCAACTGCACGACGACGATCCAGCTGTGCCACCACTTCGCCGGACCGATGGCGGCGCGGGGCCGCGGCGGCATCGTCCTCGTCGGCTCGGGCGCCGGCCTGGTCGGCGCGCCGAACATGGTCGCCTACGGCGCGACGAAGGCGTTCGACCTGGTCCTCGGCGAGGCGCTGTGGACCGAGCTGCGGGACCGGGGCGTCGACGTCCTGAACCTCGTGCTGGCCGTGACCGACACGCCGGCACTCCGCCGCCTCCTGGCGCGCCGCGGCCTGCTGGCCGGGCCCGACGACACGAGCCCCATCCCCGGTGCGGTCAGCGCCGAGGAGGCGGCCGCGGCGGCGGTCGCGAACATCGCGGCGGGTCCGACCTACTTCGTCGGCGAGATGATGCAGGAAGGCGCCCGGGTGCTGGGCGGCATGGCCCGCAACGACGCCGTGCAGCTGATGGTGGAGATGGGCTCGACGACCATGGGCGAAGGCGGCGCTGTGGGATAGTCAGCGAGCGAGGGCCAAGGGGGGTCACATGAGCCAGCCAACCGGACCGGCACGGCGCCACAGCAGATGGCGCCGGTGGACGGTCGCCATCGCCGCGTTCTGCGTGGTGGTGCAGCTCGCCGCCTGCGGGGGCGATGACGACGACTCGTCGGCGGCGGGCTCCGGGGACACCGGCACGACGGCCGACGCGGCGGACCTGCTCGGGCCCGCGAACCAGGCGAGCGGCGAGCCGGTGAAGATCGGCATGGTGTCCGACGGCGCCACCCAGGCCTACGACAACACCGACGAGCTGCGGGCCGCCCAGGCCGCGGCGAAGTACTGGAACGAGCACAAGGGCGGCATCGGCGGCCGGCCCATCGAGGTCGTGACCTGCGAGACCAAGGGCGACCCGGCCGGGGCGACGGACTGCGGCAACCGGTTCGTCGAGCAGGGCGTCGTGGCCGTCGCCCTCAGCACGTCCGGTGTGGCCGACTCGGTGTGGCCGCCGTTGCACGATGCCGGCATCCCGGCGTTCTTCTTCCAGTACAACGGGGGCGATGTGCTCAACGACGCCAAGTCGAGCTTCGTCATGCAGAACCCGCTGGCCACGCTCTTCGGCGTCCCGATCGCCGCCGCCGAGTCGGTCGACGCCGACCGGATCGACTTCATCATCATCGACGTGCCGGTGGCGCTGACGGCCTTCGAGTCGGGCGACGCCAAGAAGATCCTCGACAAGGCCGGGCTGGACTACGACCTCATCAAGATCCCGGTGGGCACCGCCGACATGACCGCGCAGATGCAGCAGGTCGTGAACAACGGCGCCGGCGCCGTGCAGATCATCGGCAACGACGCCTTCTGCATCGCGGCGATCAACGGCCTCGCGGCCGTCGGCTTCGACGGCGCCATCGCCACCGTGTCGCAGTGCATCACCGACGCCACCCGCGAGGGCGTGCCCAACGGGGGCCTGAAGGGGGTGTCGATCAGCGCCACCATGGCGGTCGGGGACCAGAACGACACCGCATACCAGCGCTACCTGGCCGTGATGTCGACCTACGGCCAGGACGTCGAGGACGTCCCCAACGCGATCACGATGGGCGGCTACACGGCGATGTCCTCGCTCGCCGAGAGCCTCGCGGGCATCTCGGGGGACATCACCCCGGCGTCGGTCGCGGAGACCATCAGGTCGATGCAGGAGGCCGACTTCCCGGGCGCCGACGGCATCACGTTCCAGTGCGGCGGCTCGGCGTACCCGCCCCAACCGGCGGTCTGCACGAACCAGTCCCTGCGGGCCACCCTGAACGCGGACGGCCAGCCGGACAAGTACGAGCACTTCGACTCGACGGACATCCTGCCCTAGGCGCGGCGATGACTGGCCGGTGGTGGCAACGTCTCTACTCGCGACACCCGACCCGACCGATCAGGAGACTGGGATGGCCACCATCACCGCAAGCATGTTCATGGCGCTCGACGGCGTCGTCGACCCCATGATCGGCCACTGGCACTTCCCGTACTTCAACGAGGAGATGGGCGAGGCCGTCTCCGACACGCACGACGTCGACGTCATGCTGTTCGGCCACACCACCTACGACAGCTTCGCCGGGGCCTGGCCCGAGCGGGAGGCCGCCGGCGGGGAGGACGCCGAGTTCGCCAAGCGGCTCGGCGACATGCGCAAGATCGTCGCCTCGCACCACCCGCTCGAGTTCACGTGGCGGAACTCCGAGCAGCTCCAAGGCGACCTCGTGGGCACGGTCACGGAGCTCAAGGCCGACCCCTCCATCCGGCGGATCGCCCTCAGCGGGTCCACGTCCGTCGTGCGCCAGCTCCTGGCGGAGGGCCTGGTCGACGAGCTGCACCTGTTCGTCCACCCGGCGACGGCCGGGTCCGGCCTGCGGCTGTTCGACGAGGGTGCCCCCGAGCTGCCGATGCGGCTCCTGTCCTCGCAGGCGTTCGCCACGGGCGTCATCCACCTCGTGTACGGGCCCGACCCCAACCCGCCGACCGGCGGCTACGACCAGGCGAAGGAGAACCTGCCCCAGGAGTGACTTGACCTTCGACCTGGGTCGAAGGCTTACGGTCCGGAGGTGAGCGGCGGCACGGTGAGCGAGCAGGTCGGGTCCCGGGCAGTCCGGGCCCGGCGGCTCGCGGCCGTCCTGCTGGCCGCCACGGCGGGACTGTTCGTGCTCGGGGTCAGCGCGGAGCGGGAGGAGCACCGCGACGCCGGCTCGCGCTCGGGAGAGGTGGGCGACGCCCACGGCCGGGAGGGCGGCGAAGCCGTGGAAGGTGGGGAGCGCTCGGGCGAGAGCGGTGGGGAGAGCGGCGAGGGCGCGGTGCTCGGGGTCGACCTGGAGAGCCCCGGGATCGTGGCGCTCGGCGTCGTCGTGTCCGTGGGACTGGCCGCGGCGCTGTGGATGACCGACCGGCGCGCCGTCGCGTGGGCCGCGGCCGGGTTCGCCGCGGTGTTCGTGCTGGCCGATCTGGCCGAGGTCGGGCGGCAGCTGGACGAAGCCCACGGCGGGCTGGCGCTCCTGGCCGTGGCCCTGGCGCTCGGGCACGCGGCGGCGGCCGGCGCAGCCGCGGTCGCGGCGGTCACGCCCCGCTGATACAACCGCGGCGTGGACGAACCGGACCGGGAGGAGAAGGCGCGGATCGCTCGCGCGTCCTCGTTGGCCGTGCGCAAGGTCGAGTATGCGGACGTGGAGGCCGGCGTCCTGGCCGAGGTGCGGACCATCTGCCTGGGGTTGCCGGAGGCGCACGAGAAGCCGGCGTGGGCCGGGGTGCAGTTCCGCATCCGCAACCGCACGTTCGCTCACGTCCTGGCCGTCGACTCGGCCAAGGGGCCGGTGACGCTCATGGTCTTCCGGGCGCAGGGCGCGGAGCTGGAGGCCCTGCGCCGGGTCGGCCATCCGTTCTTCCGGCCGGCCTGGGGCAAGGACGGCGTCGGCATGGTCATCGACGACGACGTCGACTGGGCCGAGGTCGCCGAGCTGCTCACCGAGAGCTACTGCGTGATGGCCCCGAAGAAGCTCATCGCGCTGGTCGACCGGCCCGAGCCCGAGTGGGCGGACGGCGAGGAGCCGCGGCCCTAGCGCCGAGGACGGGGACGGGCCCGGGATGGGGTCGTGCCGTTGGAGCCCACCCAGACCCGCAGGCCGCCGCCGAACTGCGAGCTGCGGTTGGCGATCGTGGCCACGAACAGGCCGTGCGGGGTCGGGACCAGCTCCCGGATGGCGTAGGTGTACGGGTTGTCGTCGAAGCCGTCCGTCGTGATCGCCGTCCACTCGACGCCGTCCCGGCTGCGCCAGAAGCCGAAGCCGCCCTCCCACTCCTCGGTGCGGGCCCGCAGGTAGCGCTCGCGGGACGGGCTCAGGTCCGGACGCTCGTGGCCCCGCCGCGGCAGGTACGTGGGGGCGAACCGCCAGTCGCTGCCGCCCGCGTAGAGCCACCCGTCGTGCTCCACGAGGCGGCGGTAGCCCTGGACGAACTCGTCGTCGAACCCCGGCCCCCACCCGGACAGCGGCTCCTTGCGCCCGTCGGGCGTGTCCCGGGCCGAGCCCACGACCAGGTCCCAACTGTCGTCCGGGTGGATGCGCAGGATCTCGGCGCCGAACGGGCCCGAGGCGAACGTCTCGCCCATGCCCTGCTCCTCCAGGCCGCTGCCCACGTACAGCGCGTCGCCGAACGCCTGCATCCCCACCGGGACCGAGCTCTCCGGGCCCCGGTGGGCGCCGTCGGTGATGATCTTGCGCCACTTGTACCGGCCCCGAGCGGTGCGGGCCGAGGCCTTCCAGACCTGGAACCCCTGGGCCGGGTTGTGCGTGCCCGCGTAGAGGCACCCGCCGAACACGGCCATCTCGTCGACCGACAGGTTCTCGTCGTCGCCGAACCCGGGGTCGCTCACGGGCCGCCACGCACCCCGGGCCGGGTCGGGGCTGGCGAACACGATCGGATGGTCCGTCCGGATGTCGTCGAGCAGCCCGCGGTCGTGGTTCTTGCCCACCGGCGTGGTGTGCAGGACCCCTCGCCACTCGCACAGCGTGCGGATCGACGGGATGTCGGCGTCCCCGAGGCCCAGCCCGTCATGGTCCGTCTCCGAGAACGACTCGCCGTCCGCCGAGCGGACGATCACGACCTGGCCCTCCATCGACCCGATCCCCATGTAGAGCGCCGGGGACGGGTCGCTCGTGCCCTGGTAGACGGCGCGGGCCCGCACCGAGCGGTCCCGGGGGCAGTCCTCGCCGTCGAGGCCGACGACCCACGGGCTCTCGTAGACCTGCTCCCACGTCCAGCCCACCGGATCGAACCGCCAGATCTGGGCGCCGGCCTCCTGCTCCCGGGTCCGGCGGGACCGGCGCCGGGCCGCCAGCCGGGCCAGGACGGGGTACTCGGACAGCGCCTCGGGGGACAGGCCCATCGGCCGCAGGGGCCCCCGCCCGGTGCCCACGAACAAGTGGTCCTGGAACCAGGCCATGGCCTGCGACGTGCGGATCGAGGAGTCCTCGAAGCCCACGCACGGGACCAGCCGGAAGTCCTCCAGCGACAGCCCACCGGACACGCCCACGCCACCGACAGTAGTCGTCCGGACACAACCGAGGACCGCCGGCTGCGGGGGCGTCCCCGCGCGTGTCCTAAGGTGCGCCCATGGCTCTGCTCCGACGGGCGCTCGCCGCCGTCGCCATCGCCGGGATCATCGCGGCCGTCCTGCGCCTGCGGGGTTCCGGCGGCACGCCGCCCCAGTCCGGAGGGTGGCGCGAGCTGAGCGGGCCGGGCCTGCGGTAGCGGGTAGCGGCACCGGTGCGCTTCCTCGTCTGTGGTGCGGGTGCCGTGGGCGCCCGAGCGGCCCGCCACCTGGTGGCCGACGCCGAGACCAAGGCCGTCCTGGTGGACGAGCCGGACCGGCGGCGCCGGGCCGCGGTCGTCGCCTCGCTGGGCGACCGGGCCGAGGCGGTCGACGAGCCGGACCCCACCGCGGCCGACGTCGTGGTCCTGGCCTCGCCGCCCGCCCGCCACCTGGCCGTGGCCAAGCGGGCCGTCGCGGCCGGTCGCCACGTCGTGTCGGTGGCCGACAGTGTCGGGGCGGTAGAGGACCTGCTCGACCTGCACGCCGAGGCCCGGGAGCGGGGCGTGGTCGTGGCCGTGGGTGCCGGCTTCGGGCCGGGCCTGTCCTGCGTGCTGGCCCGCCACGCGGCCGGCCAGTTCGACAGCGTCGACGAGATCCACGTGGCCCACCACGGCACCGGCGGACCGGCCTGCGCCCGCCAGCACCACGCCGCGCTGCGGGGCGTGGGCTTCGACTGGCGGGACCACACCTGGCGGCGCCGCCCGCCCGGCTCGGGGCGCGAGCTGTGCTTCTTCCCCGACCCGGTCGGCGGCTCGGACTGCTACCGGGCCGCGCTGCCCGACGCGCTGCTGCTGGTCCCGGCGTTCCCGGGCGTGTCCCGGGTGACCGCCCGGCTGGCCGCCACCCGACGGGACCGGCTCACCGCGGGCCTGCCCATGCTGCGCCGGCCCCACGCCGAGGGCCGGATCGGCGGGCTGCGGGTGGAGGTCCGCGGCCGCCGCGGCCTCAGCCGCGACACGGTGGTGCTCGGCGCGGTCGACCGGCCCGCGGTCGCGGCCGGGACCGCGGCTGCGATCACCGCCCGGTGGGTCGCCGCCGGCAAGACCCTCGCCACCGGCGCGGCCGGGCTGGCCACGCTGGTCGAGCCCCTGCCCTTCCTCCAGGAGCTGGCCCGTGCCGGCGTGCGGGCGGCGGTGTTCGAGGGGTTGTAGGTGGAGCGGCGGTCGGGGGGCCGCCTGGACGCCGTCCTCGTCGTGACCGTGGTGGTCGCGGCGGGGCTACGGCTGTGGGGCCTCGGGGCCCAGAGCCTGTGGTACGACGAGTGGCTCACCACCCAGGCCGTCGACGGCGGGCTCGGCCACCTGCTGCGCCACGTCGCCGACCGTGAGGGGATCACCCCCACGTATTTCCTCGTCATGTGGCCGTGGGTGCGCGCCTTCGGTGACGGCGAGGTGGCGCTGCGGTCGGTCTCGGCCCTGGCGGGGATCGTCACGGTGCCGGTCGCCTACGCCGCCGCGCTCGCCCTCGACCAGAGCCGCCGCGTGGCCCGGATCGCGGCCGTGATCGTGGCGGTCAACCCGATGCTGGTGTGGTACTCCCAGGAGGCCCGGCCCTACAGCCTGCTGGCCCTGGCCGCGGCCGGCTCGCTGTGGGCGTTCGGCCACGCCCGGCGGGGCAGCCGGAACGGCCTCGTCGCCTGGGCCGTCGCCGCGGCCGCGCTGTTCTCCCTGCACTACTTCGGCGTGTTCCTGGTGGCGGCCGAGGCCGCGGCCCTCCTGTACGCGCTGCGGCCCCGGTGGCGGCCGGTCGCCGTCGCGCTGGTCCCGACCGCGGTCGTCGGCCTGCTGCTCGTGCCGCTCGCGGTGCGCCAGCACTCCCACGGCACGAACCGCAACTGGATCACCGGCTTCTCCCTGCCCGTGCGCATGCAGGACGCGGGCACGGGCGCGCTGGTCGGGCCGAGCCCGCCGTCGAACCGGCTGTGGCTGGCCGGCGCCGTCGTCGTGGCCGTGGCCGCGGTGCTGCTGGCGACCCGCACCGAGGCCCGCGACCGCCGGGTGGCCCTCACCCTGGCCGCCATGGGCGCCGCCGCGGTGGTCGTGCCGCTGGCGATAGCCGTGGTCGGGACCGATGCCTTCCTGGCCCGCTACCTGATCGCCGCGCTGGTCCCGCTGGTGCTGGCCGTGGCGGTCGGGCTCGGCGCGTCCCGGCCGGCGGCGCCCGGACTGGTCGCGGCGGCGGCGCTGGTCGCCGTCTCGGTCTTCGCCGTCGTGGCCGTGGCCCGTGACCCGGAGCTGCAGCGACCGGACTGGCGCGCCGTGGCCGCCGCGGTCGAGGACACCAGCGACCCGGCCGGGCCGGCCGGGCCGCGGCTCGTGGTGGTGGACGTGAACGGTGACCAGAGCGGTCCCCTCGACCACTACCTGGACGGCGCCGAGCGCGTCGGGCCCGACGACGAGGTCGAGGTCGACGGCATCGACGTGCTGGTGGGGCTGGCTCCCGAGCGGCCCTGCAACATGCTCGTCGGGCACGCCTGCGGCATGGTCTTCCTCGGGGCGGTGACGCCGGGACCGGGTGACCCGCCGTTCACCCCCGCGGGGCGCATCGAGCTCGACCAGTTCGCGCTCGACCGCTACCGCGCCGAGGCGCCCGTGACCGTCAGAGTGGGTGAGCTGACCGGCCCCGACGCGCCCGGGGCCGTCGTGTGGATGGTCGATCCGACCCGGTAGCCTCACCGCCCGTGCTCCGCCGCTGGGTCTCCATCACTCTGGCTGTCTGCGTGCTGGCCACGCTGGGCGCGTGCTCGGGAGGCGGGGGTGACGGCGACGGCGCCAGCGCGGCCGACGACCGGGTCTCCACCAACGGCGGCGATCTCACCGGTCCCGCCGACGAGGGCGTGGACGGCGTGCAGGCGTTCTCCGTGCCCAGCCGCAACCACACTGAAGCGCCGCTGGAGTACAGCCACACGCCCCCGGTGGGCGGCGACCACTTCCCGGTCCCCGGCACCTGCGGCTTCTACAGCGCGGACCCGCCGCCGGTCGAGTACCTCGTGCACGACCTCGAGCACGGCGCGGTCTGGATCGCCTACGAGCCCGGACTGCCCGACGCCGAGCTGGCCACCCTGCGCGACGTGGCCGCCCAGAACGCCAAGGTCATCATCACGCCCTACGAGGACATGGAGTCCGCCATCACCATGAGCTCGTGGGGCCGCCAGCTGGCGCTCGACAGCGTCGACGACCCGCGGCTGTCCGAGTTCATCGCCACCTACCGCAACGGCCCGCTGACACCGGAGCCGGCCGCGCCGTGCTTCGGCGCCGGCAACCCCGAGGTCCCCTCCCCCCAGGCGTGAGCGTCGCCATCGGGCGGCGCCTGCGTCACAATTCAGGGCAGTGATCGTCGACTGCGCGGTGTACACGAGGGGCAAGCGCCACCCCGGGCAGCTGGTCCTCGAGGATGCGCTGGAGGCAACCCGGGGTGAGGCCGAGAGCTTCGTCTGGATCGGCCTGCACGAGCCCTCCGAGGAGGAGTTCGACCTGGTGGCGGCCGAGTTCCAGCTTCACCCGCTGGCCGTGGAGGACGCCGTCACCGCCCACCAGCGCTCCAAGCTGGAGCGCTACGGCGACTGCCTTTTCCTGGTGTTCAAGACGGCCCGCTACGACGACGAGCGCGAGATCATCGAGTTCGCCGAGCTGCAGCTGTTCGCGGGCAAGGGGTTCGTGATCACCGTCCGCCACGGCCAGGCCAGCGCCCTCGCCCCGGTGCGCAAGGAGCTGGAGGACGATCCCGACCGCCTGGCGCTGGGGCCGACCGCCGTGGTGCACGCCATCCTCGACCGGGTGGTGGACGACTACGTCCCCGTCCTCGACGGGCTCGACCAGGACATCGTCGAGATCGAGGCCCAGGTGTTCTCACCCGAGCGCACCAACCCGGCGGAGCGCATCTACAAGCTCAAGCGCCAGGTGCTCGACCTCTACCGCAACGTCGAGCCCCTGCTGGAACCGCTGGAGCGGCTCCAGGTCGGGGGGCGGAAGTTCGGCTCGGTCGACCTCGGCCCGTACTTCCGGGACGTCTACGACCACCTGCGGCGGGAGGTCGGGCGCATCGAGATCCAGCGCGAGCTGCTGTCCGAGGTGCTGAACGTCAACCTGACCCACATCTCGGTGCAGCAGAACGAGGACATGCGGCGCATCTCGGGCTGGGTGGCCATCGCCGTGCTGCCCACGATGCTGGCCGGGATCTGGGGGATGAATTTCGTCCACATGCCCGAGCTGGACGAGTGGTGGGGCTACCCCGTGGCGTTGGGGATCATGGCCGCGCTGTCGCTGCTGCTCTTCCGCTGGCTGAAGTCACACCGCTGGATCTGACCGGCCCGGCGGACCCGGCGGGCCCGGCGCCAGCAGCGCCAGCAGCTCGTCGTGGATCAGCCCGTTGGTGGCGACACCGCTGCCCCCGCCCGCACCGTCCCGGCCGTCGACGGCGCTGAACCGCCCGCCCGCCTCGGCCAGGATCACCGGCATGGCCGCGACGTCGTAGCGCTCGACGACGGGATCGACCATGGCGTCCGCCCGGCCCGTCGCCACCAGCGCGTAGCCGTAGCCGTCGCCCCAGGTGCGCAGCACCATGCCCGCGTGCTTGACCGCCAGCAGGGCGCCGTCGTCCCAGTGGCTGTAGCCGCTGGCCATGAGGTAGGCGCCGTCGACCGACGCGGTCGTGCTCACCCGGGCGGGACGGTCGGGACCGGTCCAGCAGCCCCGGCCCCGGCCGGCGTAGACGATCTCGCCCAGCGCGGGCAGCACGATCACGCCCAGGGCGGGACCGTGCTCGTCGTCGAGCGCCAGCAGCGTCGAGTACAGCGGCACGCCCCGGGTGAAGGCCTTGGTCCCATCGATGGGGTCGACGATCCAGCGCCGGCCGGTGCTGCCCTCGGCCTCCGGCTCCTCCTCGCCCAGCACGCCGTC
>DATBGF010000510.1:0-7107 GCA_036558145.1 Acidimicrobiales bacterium | reverse complement strand
AAGATCACGCCCGACGACATCGCCCGGGTCGTGGCCCGGGTCGTGGCCACGCCGCAGCGCACCGTCGCCGCCGTCGGCCCCGTCACCGAGGAGCTGTTCTCCCGGTAGCCTTCCGGCCGTGGTCCGGGTCGGAGTGTTCGGCGCCGGGGGCCGTATGGGCTCCACGGTCTGCGCAGCGGTCGCCGGTGATCCCGAGCTCGAGCTCGTCGCCGCGGTCGACCCGTACCACGCGGACATCGACCTCCAGCAGATCGGGATCGCCGACACCGGGTTGCACGTGTCGCGCAACGCGGAGGCGCTGACCGACGCGGGCGTCGAGGTCGCGGTCGACTTCACGGTGCTCGACGCCGCGCGCGAGAACCTCGCGTGGTGCGCCAAGAACGGAGTACACGCGGTCGTGGGCACGACGGGCTTCACGCCGGCGGACCTCGACGGGTTCCGCTGCGCGTTCGACGAGAGCAAGGCGAACGCGGTCATCGCGCCCAACTTCGCCATCGGCGCCGTCCTCATGATGCGCTTCGCAGAGCTCGCGGCGCCGTACTTCGAGTCGGCTGAGATCATCGAGCTGCACCACGACCTGAAGATCGACGCGCCGTCGGGGACCGCCTCGTTGACCGCGCAGCGCATGGCCGCGGCGTCGCCCGACTGGGGCGCGGACCCGACCGAGAAGCTCGTGATCGAGGGCGTCCGCGGCGGGGAAGGCCCGGCCGGGATCCGCGTGCACTCGGTGCGGCTGCGGGGCCTCGTCGCCCACCAGGAGGTGCTGCTCGGGACCACCGGACAGTCGCTTTCGATCCGCCACGACAGCTACGACCGCGAGAGCTTCATGCCCGGGGTGCTGCTGGCCGTCAAGCAGGTGGCCTCCCGCCCGGGGGTCACGGTCGGCCTCGACAGCCTGCTCGGGCTCTGAGACCTCGCACCGCCTGCGGCGGCCTACTATCTGACGCGTCGTCAGATAGAGGGAGGGGCGTGCCGTGCTGGAGGCTCGCAACATCTGGGATCTCGTGGTGCGCCGGGCGTCGGAGACGCCCGACCGGGAGATGGCGGTGGACGAGCGCGGGCGGCGCCTGACGTTCGGCGGGTACCGCGAGCGGGCCGAGCGGGCGGCCGCCGGCCTGGCCGCCCTGGGCGTGGGGGAGGGGACCGTCGTGTCCTGGGTCCAGCCCACCACCCTCGAAGCGATGGTGCTGTTCGGGGCGCTGCGCCGGCTGGGCGCGGTCCAGAACCCGATCCTGCCCATCTACCGCGAGCGCGAGGTGGGCTTCATCGTCCGCCAGGCCGGGTCCCGGCTGCTGATCGTGCCCTCGACGTGGCGGGGCTTCGACTACGAGGCCATGGCCCGGTCGGTGACCGAGGGGACGGACACCGACGTGGTCGTGGTCGACGACCAGTTGCCCGAGGGCGATCCCGCGAGCCTGGCCGATCCGCCCGACGACGACATGGCCGCCGAGGGCGACGTCCCCGTCCGGTTCATCTACTACACGTCGGGCACGACGGCGGAGCCCAAGGGCGCCCGCCACGGCGACCGCACGCTGCGCACCGCGTCGCTCGGCATGTCCGAGCGGCTGGGCCTGGCCGAGGACGACCGCTTCGCCTTCGTGTTCCCGATCACCCACGTGGCCGGGGGCGTCTACAGCTACGCGGCGCTGGCCTACGGGCTGACCTTCGTCCTCGACCAGGCGTTCGACCCGGCCACGACCATCGACCTGCTGCGCCGGGAGGACATCACCCAGGCGGGGGCGGGCACGTTCTTCCACCAGACCTACCTGGCCGCCCAGCAGGCGCTGCCCGAGGGCGAGCGGCTGTTCCCCCACGTGCGCACGTTCCCCGGCGGCGGGGCGCCCAAGCCCCCGAGCCTGCACTACGCGCTGAAGGACGCCTTCGGCGCCGGCGTGGTCTCGGGCTACGGCCTGACCGAGGCGCCCATCCTCACCATGAACCGCCACGACGCGGCGGACGACGTGCTGGCCACCACCGAGGGCCCGGCGGTGGCGGGCACCCGCCTGCGCATCGTGACCGTCGACGGCAAGGAGGCCGGCGTCGGGGAGGAGGGCGAGGTGCGGGCCAAGGGCCCCCAGGTCACGCTTGGCTACCTCGACGCCGGGCTGGACCAGGGCGCGTTCGACGAGGACGGCTGGTTCCGCACCGGCGACCTCGGCACCCTGGACGCCGAGGGCAACCTCACGATCACCGGCCGGCTCAAGGACGTGATCATCCGCAAGGGTGAGAACATCTCGGCGAAGGAGGTCGAGGACCTGCTGTTCACCCACCCCCGGGTGGCGGACGTGGCCGTGATCGGCCTGCCCGACCCGGCCAGCGGCGAGCGGGCCTGCGCCGTGGTGGTGGCCCCGCCGGGCGAGGACCCGATCAGCTTCGACGAGATGAAGGAGCACCTGCTCGCGGCCGGGCTCATCACCCGCAAGCTGCCCGAGCAGCTGGAGGTGGTAGACGCCCTGCCCCGCAACCCGTCGGGCAAGATCGTGAAGTTCGAGCTGCAGGCGCGGTTCAGGAGCTGACAGGCCGAGCGGATCGGGCGTGAGCCGCAGCCCAAGAGTCCGCGATTTGGCGGCCGGGCAGCAGCTTGCCAGCGAGGTCTGCCGGCAACACGGTCACTGGAGCCGGGTGATCACCGACGTGCCGTGGTGGCCGGCGATCGCCCGCTTGAGCCCGGCGATGCCGGCCAGCGCCCCGGCCCGGTGGCCGTTGATCAGCTCGCGCTGGCAGGTGCCGTCGCCCTCCCAGGCCATCTGGCAGCCCTCGGGGTCGACGTTGGCGAGGGCGAGCATGGCGCCCGACGCCCCCATGGCCCGGGCCTGGAGGACCAGGGCCGGGCTGCCGGTGTAGACGCCCGAGCCGAGCAGGTCGAGCTCGACGGCCAGGCGCGTGGGATCGCCGGTCGAGTCCTTGATCCCGGCCACCGGCAGGTCGCAGAGCAGGTCGACGGGGACGCCGGGGGCCGAGCTGGGCGGGAAGTGGTAGGCGAGGACCGGCACGTCGACGGCCCGGGCCACGGCGTCGTAGTAGGCGCGGGGGTCGTCGGTCCCCGGCGGGGACAGGACCAGCAGCGCGTCGGCACCCTCGGCCGCGGCCCGCTGGGACAGCGCCACCGCCTGGCGGGCGGACGGTGCGCCGGTCCCGGCTACGACCGGGGCCCGGTCGCCCACGGCCTCGCGCACCGCCTTCAACAGCGCGCTGCGCTCGTCCGCGTCTAGGGCTGCGGCCTCGCCGGTCGTGCCCGACACCAGCACGCCGCGGATCCCGGCGTCCACCAGCCGGACGGCGTGCTCGGCGGTGGCGGCGGCGTCGAGCTCCCCGTCCCGATCGAACAGGGTGACCAGGGCCACCCCGACCCCGGTGAACGGCGGCGGAGCCTGCATCGGCCGGACGTTATCAAGGAGTCTCCGGGCAACGCGGCCGCACACGCATCGTAAGACGATATGTTTTATGTCGTCATGCGATACACCGATCGACTCCCCCTCCTGACCGCCTGCGCCGCGGTCCTGGGCCTGGCCGGCGGGGCCGCCGCCTGGGTGCTGCTCCACCTCATCGGGCTCATCACCAGCCTGGCGCTGTTCCACACCTGGTCGTGGCACCCGCCGTCGACCGCGGAGCTCCATCCCGGGCCCTGGCTGGTGGTCGCGGCGGCGGCCGGCGGCCTCGTGGTCGCGCTGCTGGCCAAGTGGGCGCCGGTCATCCGGGGCCACGGCATCCCCGAGGCGATGGAGGCGGTGCTGGTGCGCCAGAGCCGCATCCAGCCCCGCACGGCGGTGGCCAAGCCCATCTCGGCCGCGGTCGCCATCGGCACCGGCGGCCCGTTCGGCGCCGAGGGCCCGATCATCGTGACCGGTGGCTCGCTCGGCTCGCTGCTGGGCCAGGTGCTGCACGTATCCGCCTCGGAGCGCAAGATCCTGCTGGCCGCGGGGGCCGCGGCCGGCATGGCCGCCACCTTCGGGGCGCCGCTGGCCTCGGTGGTGCTGGCCATCGAGCTGCTGCTGTTCGAGTTCTCGGCCCGCGCCTTCCTGCCCCTGGTGGTGTCGGCCAGCGTGGCGGCCGGCGTGCACCACGCGCTGCTCGGCTCCGGCCCGCTGTTCACCCCGCCGGCCCAGGACACGGTCGGCTCCGGCCAGCTGCCGCTCTTCGCCCTGCTGGGGCTGGGCTGCGGGCTGCTGGCGGTGCTGATCGCCAAGGGCCTGTTCGCGGTGGAGCACGGGTTCCGCCGCCTGCCGGGCTCGGACTTCTGGCACCCGGTGCTGGGCAGCCTGGGCTTCGCCGCCGTGGGCCTGTTCGTGCCCCGGGCGCTGGGTGTGGGCTACGACGCGATCCAGGACGTGATCGACGGGCGGCTGGCCCTCGGGGCCGTCGCGGTCCTGCTGGTGGCCAAGCTGGTCGCCTGGTGGCTGGCGCTCGGCTCGGGCACGTCCGGCGGGACCCTGGCCCCGGTGCTGCTGATGGCGGGCTGCTTCGGCAGCATGGCCGGCTCGGTCGTCGACCACATGGCGCCGGGCCTCGGCGTCAGTCCCGGCGTGTGCGCGGTGGTGGCCATGGCGGCCACGTTCGGGGCGGCCACGGGCGCCACGTTCGCCGCCATCGTGTTCGTGTTCGAGCTGACCGGTGACTACGCGCTGATCCTGCCGCTGATGCTGGCCACGGTGGCCGCCGACCTGGTGGCCCGGGGCCTGCTGGACGGGACGCTGATGACCGAGAAGCTCACCCGGCGCGGCCTGAAGGTGCGCATCCACTACGAGCCGGACGTCTTCCGCACCACCACGGTGGCCTCGGTGATGCGGCCGCCCGAGCCGTCCGTCACCGGCCGGGACCTGGACGGGGCGACCGCGGTGCGGCCGAACGATCCGATCCTCGCCGCGCTGGCGCCGCTGGCCGACCTGACGGTGAAGGATGTGCCGGTGATCGACGACGACGGCAACCTGGTCGGCGTGTGCACCCGCCACGACCTGCTGTCGGCCCGGCTGGCCCTGCTGGCGCACGAGCAGCCCGAGCCCGGCTGGCTGGCCCGCCGGCGGGGTACGGGGCCACCGTGAGCGAGCTTGTCGAGCGAACCAGGAGCACAGTGCGTTACTCGGCCCTTTGGGCCGAGCGGTCACGGGAAGCATCCCGCAGGGTGCGCCCGTGACCGACGCCGGCGGCGACCCCGCGTGCTGGGCCGGTCGGGTGTGCCCGGCCTGCGGCATGCTCGACGAGCGCGAGCACCGCGACGGGCGCTGCCCCCACTGCAACGCGCTGGCGGACGAGGACTACGAGCGCCTGCTCGAGGTGCGCGACGGGCTGCGCCGCTTCCTGCACTGGAGCGAGGAGCAGGCCCGGGCCGCGGGCGTGACGCCGGCGCAGCACCAGCTGCTGCTGGCCGTGCGCGGCCATCGGGGCGCGACGCCGACGGTGGGGGAGGTGGCCGACCACCTGCTGCTCCGCCACCACAGCGTGGTCGGGCTGGTGGACCGGGCCGAGGCGCTGGGCCTCGTGATCCGCCACCGGGACGCCCAGGACCACCGGGTGGTGCGGGTCGGGCTCACCCGGCGGGGCGAGGCGATCCTGGCCGCGCTGGCGACGGAGCACCTGGAGGAGCTGCGCCGCCTCGGCCTCGTCTACCGCGACCTCGGAACTGACCTACCGGACACCGCCTCGGAAAACTCCTCCCAGTAAGTTACTGACGAGTCGTCAGAAACTCCTTGACAACTGACACATGGGTCATCAAGGTGCGAACCGCCATGGCACAGAGTCAAGGAGGGGTGTTCATGAGCATTCGTGCGAAGTTCGCACGCACAGCGGCGGCCCTCGCCCTCGCCACGACCGGCATCGCCGGCGCGGTGGCGACGGCGCAACCGGCGGCCGCCGATCCGGTCATCGCCATCGACTGGAACCTCGACGCCAACGTCACGATCGCCAAGCTGGGCATCTCGCAGTCGGTCACCGGCGGCGAGTTCGTCGGCGGCGCCGACCTGGGGAACGGCACGATCAACGGCAACCTGGTGCTGCCGTCGTCGTCGATCAACGTCAACATCCTCGGGATCAACCTGGCCGACGTGGGCTTCGCCGTCACCCCGATCGGGGCGACGTCGGGCACCTTCGACCTGGCCAGCTCGACCGTGTCGATCACGTCGTCGTTCGACATCAAGATCCCGTTCCTGCGGCCGCTGGGCCTGCAGCGGGTCAACCTGGTCGGCAACCGCTGCCAGACGGCCGAGCCGATCACGCTCACGATGAGCGGCCCGATCGACCTGGCCAACCCGTCGTCGTTCACCGGCGAGTTCACCATCCCGAAGTTCAAGAACTGCGGGCTGCTGACGTTCGCCATCAACCTGCTCATCCCGGGCGGGGGCAACACCTTCTCCGCCACGGCCTCTCCGAAGGCCTGACGGACACCGCCTTCCCTGGCGGGGCGGATGGGGGAGGGCGAGACACGCCGTAGGCTGTCTCGTCCCCCCTTTCGTCGTTTTGCGAGGCAATCCAGTGAAGACCCGCGCCGATCTCCGCAACGTGGCCATCGTGGCCCACGTCGACCACGGCAAGACCACGCTCGTCGACCAGATGCTGTGGCAGTCCGGAGCCTTCCACGAGCACCAGGCCGTGGAGGAGCGCGTCATGGACTCCATGGACCTGGAGCGGGAGAAGGGCATCACGATCCTGGCCAAGAACACCGCCGTCCGCTACGGCGACGTGAAGGTCAACATCGTGGACACGCCGGGCCACGCCGACTTCGGCGGCGAGGTCGAGCGGGGGCTGTCGATGGTCGACGGCGTGCTGCTGCTGGTCGACGCCAGCGAGGGCCCGCTGCCCCAGACCCGCTTCGTGCTGCGCAAGGCGCTGGAGTCCCGGCTGCCGGTCGTGCTGGTGGTCAACAAGGTGGACCGGCCCGACGCCCGCATCGCCGAGGTGGTCCACGAGGTGGAGGAGCTGTTCCTCGACCTCGACGCCGACCTCGACCAGCTGGACTTCCCGATCGTGTACTGCGTGGCCCGTGAGGGCCGCGCCTCGCTCGACCGGCCCGACGACGGTGCCGGACTGCCGGACGGATCCTCGCTCAAGCCCCTGCTGGACCTGCTGGTGTCGCACATCCCCGCGCCCACCTACGACCCCGAGGCGCCGCTGCAG